>DATKMJ010000036.1 GCA_035541935.1 Candidatus Binatia bacterium
GACGAGAACGTTTCAAGATGACTTGCTCCTCTCGCGGGGATTCTTCGCCCCGCAGCAGAGAAAGTCATCACATAAGAAGTCGTTCGGTTATCCGAGGCCACCGCTTACAAGGTCGCCGCTCGACCTTGGCTTCTTCTGCGCTTGGGTCTGTCTTTGGGTCGCATCCGTTGGCGCCGGTCCACCGGCCTGTGATCCGCCGCACCCGGCCAGCAATGCAGCGGCAACGCCGATCGTTACGGCGTGGCGGATCAGCCCCAAGCTGTTCACGTGCTCTTGCTCCCCCGATGCGGAAACGCATCGGCAGCTAGGAACATTCGGCGTGGAGCTTCAGTTCCCGGCCTTGAGCAGTGCGAGCAAGCCGTCCCACTGCCGCGGATGCGGCGCCTTGGCGCCAGGCCGAATGCGCGAGCAGGCTGCGAGCGATAAGCCCGTCGCCGTCGCGATTTCCGCAAGCGTGAACGCGTCGAGCTTTGGCGCGATCTCGCGCTTAAACCACGCCTCGTCGTGCTGGCCCGGACGCTCGCGCGACCAACCGCGATTGCGGCGATGCCCCTCGCTGATCGCCTCGCCTCGCGCGCGGTTGGCGGCTTTGCTGCGCCGCGGATCGTTGCCCGCGGCGACTTTTGCTGCGAGGGCTTTGCGAGCCGCTTCGATCGCGCGGAGCCCATGCTTACGCCGGGCCTTTGGCATGCACGCCTCGCAGTGCCGGCGCCTGCGCTTGAGCGCCGGCTCGCCGCACGTCGCGCCACGCGATCGGTAAGCTCGGTCGTGCTTCGACGGGCAGCCTGACCCTTCCAAGCGGCTAAGGCGCTTAACCGAATCTAAAGTGGATCTTCAGCCTTTTGGTAGTAGGGGGGGCGAATATGCAGTCCCAGCCGGCTCGAAAAGGCCCTTGGTGATTTTTCGTTTAGATGGCGCAATCGAGCCGGGGGAAAATTCGACTACCACGCTGTCCCCATGGTCTGTCACATACAGATAGCTCTTCGCGTCGACTGTGACCGCAAGCGGATGGTCAATTCCCTTCGTGATCGCCTGATAAGGCGTACTTTGGCCTGATCGATACTCCTGTATGTTGCTTTCGTTGAAATTCGTTACATAAAGCGTGTCGGCTGCATCAACCGTAATTCCGACCGGAGAAATCGCGTCGACTGTGATGGTCCTGTTCGGTGATTTGCTGCCCGGAGGGTAGACTACGACGTTTCCGGGCCCGAAGGTTTCGCTGCCGGAAGTCTGTGTGACGTGGTTCGCAACATACATGTTCCCGGACTGGTCGATCGCAATCCCATCTGGATAGATTATGCCCTTAGTGATGACCGCGGTGGGCTTTGTCGAGCCTTTCGCGTATTCCGTGACATTCGGGCCGCCGATGTTCGTTACCCAAAGGTTCCCCTTGCTGTCGATCGCGCAGAATGCCGGCGTATTGATACCCTTCTTGATGATCTTCGATGGTTTCGTTTGCCCGGCGGGGAACTCCGAAACCCAGCCCAAGCCAGCCGGCTCGTTTACAACATACAGCGTCCCATCGCCGTCGATGCAATCGCCGAACGGTGCATCCAAGCCGTTGGAAATAACTTCTACTGGATTGGGATCCTTGGCCTTCGCGTGGTAGACCTTGACGTCGTTGTAGTCGGAGATGTTGCCAACGTACAGTAACGGTGCCGAATGCGTGTGTCGGGTATCCGACGTTGTTGTTGTTGTTCGGCCTTGAGGCGCTGCGCCCGCCGCGCCGATCAGCGGCTGCGATCCGCCACAGCCCGCGAGCAATGCAGAAGCCGCGCCAATCGTTAGCGCATAGCGGCGTAGCCCCAACCCTTTCATATCTCTCGCTCCCCCGATGCGGGAACGCATCGGCGCCTAAGGACGTTCGGCGTGGAGCTTCAGTTCCCGGCTTCGAGCATTGCGAGCAAGGCGTCCCACTGCCGCGGATGCGGAACCTTCGCCCCGGCCCGAATACGCGAGCAGGCTGCAAGCGACAAGCCCGTCGCGACCGCAATCTCCTTGAGCGTAAACGCGTCGAGCTTTGGTGCGATCTCGCGCCTGAACCACACCTCGTCGCGCTGCCCTGGATGCTCGCGTGCCCAGGTGCGATTGCGGCGATGCCCCTCGCTGATCGCCTCGCCTCGCGCGCGGTTCACGGCGGCGCTGCGGCGTGGATCGTTGCCTGCGGCAGTCTGCGCTGCGAGCGCCTTGCGCGCGGCCTCGATCGCGCGAAGCCCATGCTCGCGCCGGGCCTTTGGCATGCACGCCTCGCATTGTGCCGAGGCAGCGATCTGTCCGCGTCGCTCGCGCCCGGCGCGCCGGTCGGCGGCTGCGACCCGCCGCACCCTGCCAGCAACACCGCAGCCAGGCTAACGCTGAGGGCGTGGTGCTTAGGTTTCAAAGCGTTTCACTGCCAACTAAAAACGACAAGGCCATTACCTGTGGCGTTCTTCCAGCCCGTCCACATTCGCACTGAGGTTGCAGTTGGCTCGACGTACGATGATCCGCCTCCGCCACCGCCGCCTGCCGACCCACCTGCGCCGCCGCCTCCGCCTTCGCCGCCACCACCACCGCCGCCGCCGAAGTAACCACCGCCGCCACCGCCGCCTGCGCCGCCCGTGGCGGAACTGGTGTCCCCGGGGCCTCCGTTACCTCCGTCGCCGCCAGCGCGTCGTCTTCCGGATTTACCGTTTTGCCCGTGACTGCAAGAGTAACAGCTCTTTTGTCCACCGACGCCGCCCGAGCCGCCGCGATTCTGCGTCGCGCCACCGCCACCGCCTCCGTCGCCGCTGTCGCTGCTGCCCGCGCTGCCTGCGCCGCCGACGACTCCTCCGCCGGCACCACCCGCGCCCCCGCTGTTTTCGTAGCCGCCCTCTCCGCCGCCGCCCGCCGCGACCAATATGCGATCGCGCGGCTCCGTACCACCTTCCCGCACGTCAGAGGCGCCGCCGCCGCCAAAACCGCCCATGCAGCAGCCTGCTGGGTTTCCACCACCGTTGAAACCTCCGACCGCCCAACCGTTCTGATAATAGCCAGCCCCGCCGACGTACACGTGTAAGGTTTCACCCGCGCGTACCGGTATCACGGCATAAACGCGCGCGCCGCGACCGCTGCGAGTCGTGTAGTACGGCGACAAGCCGCCCGAGGCACCACGCGCGACAACGGTGATGCTCGTCACGCCCGGAGGTACTTTGAACGATTGCCGCTTGCCGGTAAATTTAAAGGTGTGGTGGTACGGGAGCGAAGCCCCTAACGGGTTCTCCAGTGGAATCGCACCGCTGCTCAAGGTCCCGCCGCAACCCGCTAACAACGCCGCAGCCGCGCAACTGCTTAGCGCATAACGACCAAGATCCAAGCTCTTCATCCCGATGCTCCTCGCTCCGTGAACGCCACGCAGCCCAGCATCGTTTCGGCTTAGCCCGGCTGAGCCCCCGCGGCAGCCGAGCCGCGGCGCCTTATGGCATTTGATCGGCGACATCGCCGCGCAAGTCGCACCGAAGCCATCGCGCCGGAGTTACAAGGCCATTTCCGAAAGACGTCGCTGCACAAGGCGGCATTGATAAGCCTCGCGCGCCAAATTACTTAGGGCGACCGCTACGTAGCGCAGCCGTGAGGCTGCGGCGACTAGCCCCGGCTGATTGTCACGCCCATAGCCTTAGAACCGCGCAACTTAAGGCCCCAACTCGATATGGACTTCCTGTGCGTATCGCCGGCTGGATATTTCCAGAAGCCCAGAGCGCGCTGTACCTGTTGCCCCTTTTGGTACATGGAGATCACGGAATCGCCGTCAATCCAAGAGGTTCCCTTGAGCTTCTTGATCTTCGTGAACGTGGTCGTTCCAACGACCGAAGCTTGGGAGCCCGAAATGGTCAGACGATAGATTTTACCAGATAGATCCTCAACGGTTATGTACTGACCGTCCCATTGGACTTGGCCTGGATCTTGGACGCTGACGTTCACCGAAATATCCGTAAACTCGCTGGCGCCTTTCGGCAGCTCGGCAAATCCGAAGGGGTGCGATGCATTGCCGGCTCCGTCCACAAAGAGATTGCCCTGATTGTCGTAACCGCAGTATTCAATGGTCAACTGCGCGTCTTGGTACAGCGTCGGGGCTCCTTGAGCATTCTGGAATATGGCGACGCCGTTACTACCGGGACTCGCTTGGTATGCTGCGGCCAGATTCCCGGTGACCGGGTCTACCGAACAACCCTGATCGTTGGAGGGGTACGGCATAGCAAGCTTTGCGGTCGGCAGCGTGCCACCGTGAGCGTACTCGAAGATGTCGTCTTGCGAGCCGGCTAACACGGGGATAAAAACGTTACCACTTGCATCCGCACAGGGCGCTCCAACGGCGTTCAGCGTGGCAACTCCGGCCAGCTTCCCGCCGGGGTATGAAAAGATGCAGGCTCCGCCGCAGACGTTCGTGACGTAAATAAGGTCGCCGGTTGCTCCGGGCTGACCATGCGAGCGGCTTTGGGGTACGGCGCTTGCGAGGGGCGAACCAGGCGCTCCCCCGCACCCCGCCAGCAATGCCGCAGCCACGAAGCTTGTTAGCGCATGGCGGCCCAAGTTCCAATATCCCATGATCCTTACTCCTCGGTGCGTGAACGCCACGCAGCCTAGTATCGTTTCGGCTTGGCCTCGCTGAGCCCCCTCGCTGATTGAAGGCCATGTACCATGGCTCGATATCCACCCCGTGGTAGCGTTGCGACCTTTGATTCGAACGAGGCCGCTATCGTGGATGTTTCCGATCGTTCGGTCCGCTCGCGGGATGAACGAACGTCACGTCGGACTGATTGCGGTTCCCACCGGTGACGAAATGCCGCTCGTTATCGCGCCGAGCGGCGAGCCGCCCGGATACGTGTAAATCTCGACGTTGCTGTAGGTGTTGTCGGGCGCAAGAATTGTCGCCGACGATCCCGACCCCCACAGCGTAAACTCCGCAAGGTATTGCGTCTTGCTCAAGGGGATGGTGTTAAAGATCGTCGCGGTCGAGCCGCTCACGCGCGCCTCATAGATGTGCGTGGTGCGATCGTAAACGTCGCCGATCAGCAGCTCCGTTCCCGTGGCCAGCACGCCGCTCGGCAAGAACCACGTTCCACCGGCAAGGCTGAGAATCGTAAACCCTCCCGCGCCCTTGCCGAACTCGCCCAACACCGGATGATACGAACTGTCGTAGGCGGTGACGTAGAGATTGCCCTTGCGGTCGAAGCTGCAGAAGAGTGGCACGTAGAGCGTTGCATCGGAGTAATCGGTGGGCGGCCCCGACGGCGACGGGTAGATGACTACGTTCCCCGGCTCGGCGCCGCTCGGGTTGGCGGAGTTGGTGACGGCCAACCGGCCCGTCTTGCGATCGATCGCACAGCTCAGCGGCTGGCCGAACGGATCGGAAATCTGCGCTTTGGGAGTGATCGCACCGTGGGCGTATTCGTCGATGACCTGGGCCGTCTCGTCGGTGATGAAGACGTCGCCCCGGGCGTCGGTGCACTCGCCCGCCGGCACTTGAAAGCCGAAGAGCTCGCCGACGAGTGCAAAGTTGGTGCCACCCGTGTTTGCGTAAACGGTAACGCCGCCAACGTCTGAAACGTAGAGCAGCGTCTGACCTTTGGCCGCCGGCGTCAGCCAGGATTTCCCCGGCGCCGACGCGGCGGGGCCTGCCGTGCGGACGACCGGGGTGAAGCCGCCCGACGTTGGCGGCGAGGAGCACGCGCAAACCGCCACGCCAACCGCCGTTGCGGCCGCCAATTGAATAAAGCGCATTTAGCCTTCCTCCTTCGAGCGATGGACGATGCTCGAGTCTACCGCGCCCCCGTACGCCGGGCGTGCGCGAGATTGTAGGAGGGCTCAAAAAGCCCCGCCGGGCGACTAAGGAGTCAATGCTCTCCTTTTTAGTCCGCGAGGACGACCACGCGGGGGCGACCGCGTTCGGCGGCCTTCCACGCTTCGCTCACCTGCGATAATGGAAACGTTCGTATCGGTACGTCGACTGCCCCGTCGGCGATCAACGCAACGTAGCGCGGAATTTCGGCGATAATATCGGTCAGCGACGCGGAGCCCGCGCCGCTTCCCGTGATGCGTAGCTTGCGGCTGCGCAGCAGTGCGGCGGGGACCGCCGCGTCCGGACCCGCGGCTGCGCCGATTTGAACGTACGAGATGTCGGCGCGATCGGTCTCGAGACCGCGTCTTCCGAGCGCTGCGAACGCGCTTTCGGCCGGTGCGCCCCAGAGAAAATCGAGTACGATATCGGGCGACGACCCGTCGAGAGCCGCAAGAATTGCGGCGCGGTCGCGTTCGCGATCGCCGCTTAACGCTGCGGTAGTGGCGCCCGCTTTGAGCGCGTCGGACAGGCCACGAGCGTCGCGGCCCGCGCCCACGATGCGCGTTGCGCCGAGGATGCGCGCGTTCTGTACCGCGAGCAGTCCCGCCATCCCCGTGACGCCCAGAATCAGAACGTTATCGAGTCTGCCGAGCTCCGTGCGGCGCGCCTGGAGCAGCAGCCAGGATGCCATGCCCGGGTTCACGCCGCCGGCAACGCGCGCCGGATCGGCGCCTTCCGGCAGCGGTATCCACAAGAGCGACGGAACGGAGATCCGTTGCGCGAGCGTGCCCCACGGCGGTTGCGGGAAACCCGAGTACGCAAGCGCGCCGTCCGCGTTGCGAACGACGGCATCGACCCCGGGAACGAGCGGCCACTCGTCGCTGCTGCCGTAATGCCGGCCACTCGCAAGCCCACGCACGATCGGATGAATGCCCGCCGCGACGAGCTCGACGACGTGCCGGCCCTCCTGCTCTGCCGGATCTGCAAAATCGCCGTAGCGTGCGCTCTCGCCGGGCGCGTCGACCAACGCCGCTTTCATTTCTCTTAACGATGCGACGCAGGACTGATCGTTGCCGCCCACGGCCCTTCGCTGTCGCGTTTTGCTGCTCCATGTCCACCCATCGTCACGGCGAAGCGGATCAATCCTGCGAGACTTGCAAAGCGCATCGGCTATCCTTAAATTGGATTCGCCACGCGCAAACGCAGCCCCCTAAGGAAGCACGGCGATCGTCTCCGCTCAAGGAGGAGTAACGCCACGAATACGGTTGGTCTAGCGGAATACGCCGATTGGAGTTGCCCCGCTCTCGCGCGTGGTTTTTCATCTCTTTGCTCCTCGCCCCCGCGAACGCCACAGCGCGACCTATTGTAACTGCTTAGCGACCCACCTCATGACGTCTCTGTCACACTCAAGTTTGGTGTGGGAAAGTTTGAACTCCGACGCGACCGCATCGGGGATATCCTTCGACTCGGCCGCAAGCGTTTCGACAACGCCGTCCCACGGAAGCGTCACGCCCGTTTTACCATCGTCGACCAATATCTTCTTGAACGTCTCCTCCGAGTACGTGCAGCTCCCGATGCCGGGGATGAAGCAGATCCAGTCCGTCCCTGCGACCTGGACGAAGTGCGGCTTGTTCGACAATCCCTTGTAATCGCTCAGAAGCTTCTTGAGATCGTCCGAGTTCGTCGCCAAGGATGCGACCATGCCGCTCCCGAGCATCTGGTCGACGACGTCCGGCGGATACTCGAGGTACCAGTCTAGCAGGCCGAGCATCATATCCATGCGCCAGCCGTTCCTTTTCTCCGCGAGTGGCGTGCCGCGCAACGGCAGCGGACCGCCCAGCGTCACGAGATTTGCAATCTTCGCGCCCGAGCCGAGCTTTGAAAGCGCCGCTAGCGTGACAACCGAACCGTAACTGTGCGCCTCGATCGTGAGCGACTTTGGTTGAGCGTTGAGGATCTTCTTGACGAAGGCTGCAAAGAGCGGGCCTTCGGTTTGCGGCGGTTGAGTGAAATCATAGTCGAATCCTAGAACCTGCTTGAACTTCTCGTAATACGCGATGTCGTTCGGGCACTTGTAGTAATAGCCGGTTGGAAACGCGGTCTCTACGCTGGAGAAGATTCCATGAATGAGAACGACGGTATCGACGCCCGACTTAATGTCACCGGTCTTCTGCCAGTCGCTTCCAGTCCAATAGCGCGGTCCGGTCTCGACCTCGTGAAGCTTGTGCCGGTTAGCGACGCCGATCGCCGCGGTTAGGGTCGTCGCGCCGTCCAACAACGCGCTCGGCACGTCGACGGTAACGCGCGCACGTGCAATATCGAAGTCTCCGAGCTCCGGCCATCGCAGCGAGCTTCCATTCCCGTATCTCGCGATCACGATAAGCTCGCGCGACGCGAGAATCTCTTCGCTGCGTTCCTGCGGATAGGGAAAAGTCAGGCGTACGCCGCCGGGACCGGCATCGTGCGAGGCGCGCAACGGCGCGGAGAACGACACGCGAAGCGTTCCGGGCACGATCTCCCATGCATCGTTCGGTGGCGCGACCAAACCGTGCGGATCGTAGGTTACGCGAACCGCGACGCCTGTGCCCAGCGACGGCGAAAGAATCGCCGCGCCGGCACCGCTTCGCAAGCCCGTGCCCGAACTCGCAAGATTCGGAGCAAAATTTGCTCCGCTTCCGTCGCTCCCTTTGCCACAACCCGTCGCAAGGAGCAGTACGGATGCAGCGAGCGTGCCTAGAATGCTAGAGGAAACCTTCGCGAGACGACGGTGCACGGCGTTGCTCCAATCCCTCAAGACGAGTGTTGATGGGTACTCAACCCGGCGCGCGCTAGTGGACGGCGACGCCGAGGACGCTGATGTTCGTGATGATCGGTTTGCTGATTTTCCCTTTTAGCTTGTATGTCGAAATGCTGTCACCGGCATTGGTCGAACAGCCGGCGAGCCCCGGCAACAGCGCGCCTAGGATAACGGCTGCGCGTGTAACGATAAGCTTGGCAGAGTGCATAGAGGCCTCCGGAGCGCTCGCAGCGATTTTCGCGAACGAGCCTTCGGGACGCACGTTCTGCAGCCCCGCTAGTGCGCGATGAACGCGCTCGGGCGGCTCCTCAGCGTGGAGCCGGCGAACCGTCCGACCAGAAAGCAACGGGGATGACGAGCGTCACCGGTTCGTAGCGGCGAAACGTTGACGTCGCCGGTGAGAGGATGGGCGACCCCTTAAAGCCCGCGGCCCAGGTCGTCACTTGGTCGTAGGCGACGAACGGCATCACGTGCGGGCGCCAAGGGCCCGCAACTCCATCGTTGAGATAGCCCTCCTTCGACAGCATAAATGCAAACGACGCCGGCGCCGGGTCCGTGAACCGGTGATCGGCGTAGGCTGCCTCACACTTCTTTGCAATCTCGTCGCGCGTCTCACCGGCCAGAGCCCACTTCGTCCGAGCAAGGTACTGCGGCAGCACGCTCTGCACGGCCGGGGGATTGAGACAGCTCGGACCGCGCCCCTTCGGATTCCAAAATTCGGGATCGCCAAACCCCGCCGTCCACATCCGCCCAACGAAGCAGACCCAGCCGTTGGTCCCTTTCACGGCGACCACGTAGCCGCTTTTGGTGAGCACGAGCGTCTCGGCGCCGGCGGAGATCGATACCGGTCCCGCGCTACGCGCCATCCCGATTTCAGCCGCGCGAGGCATGAGGTATTGCGAGACGGGCGCCATCGTCGGATACGGATCGTTCGCGGGCGCCTGGCCGTACGCGGAGGCGCTCGAGGCAAGTAGGACGACGAGTACCGCGCAAGCGGCGTTTCTTACGGTCGACCTTCGAAAGGCATGCTCCATGCACAGCCGTAGCGCAGCGCCACGGCAACGTGTGACGTCTAGCCGGGCCCGAGGGCGAGGCCGCTCACTTGAGCCTGCGGGACGAAGCTGCGCTTCGACGTTCGTTTCCCGGGCGCGTAGACTACAATCCCCTTATACGTGTCGACATACAGGGTTCCGTCGGCCGCGACCGTGAGCGCGACGATCGTGTCTCGGGTGTGGATTACCCGCGATGGCGCGGTCTCGCCGGACGGGTAGACCGAGATCAAATTCGCTCCTCCCACGTAGAGATTCCCCGACGCGTCCATGGCGATCAGCCCACCGTAGGCCTTTGTGAGGTTGAGATTGACGAACGTGGACGAACTCGCGTTCAGACGCAGCACGGCCCCCACTTGCCCTTGCTTGTTCTGTGCGAGCGAGGCAACGCCGACGAGTAGAGCGCCCGTCGAGTCGAAGGCCATGCCCACAGGCGCCGATATCGTTCCGATCGTTGGCACAACGTACTCGTGTGCGATGCTCTGACTGCCGGGTGGATAAACGTCGATGACGGCCTGACCCTGGCCGTTGACTCCCTGAGCGTAGACGTTCTGCGCGGAGTCGGCGGCAACGATCGAGCCATAGCGTTGAAGCACGAGCGAGAAAAACGGGCTCTGGCCACCGGGTTCGAACTCCTCGATCGTCTCATACGGGTAACTGCGGTTATCGGTAAACGCATATAACACGCCGGTACGATCCACCCACACACCCGTGACCCGCGGCAGGCCGTCGGTGATGTCGCCGACTTCGTGCGGGTTCTTGCCGGTGGAATAGAGCGGCACACCGCCAAGGATGTTTGCGAGGTAGAGATCTCGCGAACGCGTGGTTGCGCGGTCGGGTGCAGCAAGCCCAACGGCCGGCGGCGTTCCGCCGAGCGAAGCGCAACCGGCGAGTGCGAATGCGATCGCAGCCAAACCGGGAATCGAGCGCCGAGTGAGGCGGTAGCCTAGCATGTGCAGCCTCCGTAGGGCATCGTAGCCGAAAAAATTACGAGTGGCCTGAGTTTGGGACGAACTCATGAAAAATCTCTGAACGCACCCTCGCGGGTGTGGCGGCCGGCGGGCGGCTACGCGGGCAGTACCGGTTTCTCGTGCGGCAGACCGGCGTCGTCAATGTCGAAATCCGGATCGAAAATCGTGTTCCCTTGCGCTCCGAGGAATGCGGGCTGCGCTTTGATCCACTCACTCGGCTTTGCCTCGCGAGCGTACTCTAATAGGCGCTCCTCGAGATCGCGGACGACGTCGGGAAATTGTTCGGCAACGTTATGTTGTTCGCTGGGGTCTTTGACAAGATCGAAGAGCTCCGTCTTCCCGGGGAGCAGCGGAATCTTCACCAGCTTCCAGGCTCCCTTCCGGATCGCGCCGCGAAACGGCTCGACGTTGATGAGGATATCGTCATGTGGCGAGGGTCGCCCATCGGCGACGGCTGGCCAGATATCCTTGCCGTCGAATGGATGATCTGGGCTTCCGGTGGCGCCTGCGAGAGAGAGAAAGGTGGGCATGAGATCCACCATGTGCAGCGGCTCGGCGACGACTCGCGGAGCAAGCGTTCCGCGCCAGTTCAGAATCGTCGGTACGCGCACGCCGCCCTCATGGAGCGAGCCTTTCCCGCCACGCAGGGCGCCGTTCGACGCCGGGAGAACGCCGGCCAGTTCGTCGCCACGTTCTTCGGGGGATCGCGCTCCGGTCGCAAAGAGGCTGCTCGTGGCTCCGCCGTTGTCGCTAGAAAAGACGATGAGCGTGTTGTCGCGCATCTTTTTCCGTTCGAGCGCGGCAACGATGCGTCCGACTTGGTCGTCGAGCGCCGTGATCATCGCGGCATACGTGCGGCGTTTCTCGTCCGCGAGGCCGCCATACCGGTCGACGTCGTCTTTTGGGGCTTGGTACGGCGCGTGCGGCGCCAGCGAGGCGAAATAAAGAAAGAGGGGAGTCGAAATATCGCTGTCTTCGATCAGGCGCACCGCTTCGTTGCCGATCAACGTCGTGAAGTAGCCGTCCTCTTCGAAGAACCGGCCGTTGCGTTGCCAGTCGATCAGCCCGCCGCGCTCCTTTGTGAAGTAATCCACCTCGCCGACGAGGTTGCCGTAGAAGTGATCGAATCCACGGTTTTGCGGCCAGAATTTCTTATCCGCGTGCCCGAGGTGCCATTTGCCGACCATCGCAGTGTAGTAACCGGCGTCCTTTAGCGCTTGCGGAAGCGTTCGCTCGTCGGTCGGAAGGCCGTACGTATGGCTCGGAAAGATCACGAGCGTTTGCAGCCCGTAGCGAATCGGATAGCGGCCGGTCATCAGCGCGGCGCGCGCCGGCGTGCACACCGGCATTCCATAAAAGGACTCTAAGCGGACGCCGCCTGCCGCAAGGGCATCGATATTCGGCGTCCGGATGTCGCTGCCGTGAATTCCGAGATCGGCATTGCCGAGATCGTCGGCAAGAATGACGACGATGTTCGGCCGCGCATTGTCAATGCTACCCACTCGTTATGCTCCGTTTCTTAGTCCGGGAAATATGTCGAGAGACATATTTCGCATAATCTCATGAGCTTTTGCGCCGGTGATCTCGGCGTCGTGCGGAATCTCCGGAACGTTCGCGCCCAAACTCTTCTCGAAAGCGAGGATTCCGAAGAAGATCCCCTTGCCGAGGACGGAGAGCGGCAGGTTTGGCGGAAGCAGCGCCGCGTTGAACGGCGGCACCGCTTGCGGGGTAACCTCCGGCCATTGCTCGGGCGGCCTCGGCGTATCAAGCGAGAGAATCGGCGCAATGTCCGCGGCGATCGCGTCGCGCGCGGTCAGCGGCGCTCCAAGCGACCAACGCTCGCGCAACGTTCGTATCACCGATGTGTGCCGGTACTCCTCGGTAACGACCCGGCGAGCGGGAATCCACGCCGAGATCGCGATTGCCGGTACTCGCTGCCCGGAGCGGTCGAACGTGAATCCCATCTGGTCCGGCGTCGCCGACGAGTCGGGCGGCGGAGCCGGCGGCGGCGGCACGTGATCGTACGTGCCGCCCGCTTCGTCGAACGCGACGAGGAGCAGCGTGTTGAGATAGTTCGATCCGCTCGACGATGACGAGGTTCGCACGGCGTCATAAATCTGCGCGAGCAACGCCTCGCCGCCGAGCAACGATGACGGCGGATCCCACGGCAAACCATGCAGTAAGGCCGAGATCGGCGGGTGCATATCGTTGTGCCCGTGCCAGAGATTCGGCTCGATAAACGCGTAGGTGGGGAGCCGCCCGTTCTTCGCGTCCTCCAAAAAGTCTGCAACGGTGAAGAAGTTCTTCGCAAAGCGGCTGTGCAGACGCGAGGCGTGGATGATGCCCGTCATTGACGCGGGGCTGGGAGCGTCGCAGTAGACGCGCCACGTGAGGCCCTTCGATTCCAGGCGCTCGAAGATCGTCTCCGCGTTGTTGTGAACGGGGAACGCGTCGGCCGGCGGAAAGTTGATGATGTATCCGGAGGCCGTCGCGGCGTGAAAGAACGAGCGGTTCGTAAACGTCTGCGACGGCACTTCGCAGAACCAGTGATCGAAGGTGGCGAATCCTCGCGCGAGCGTCGAAGTGACCGGCAGTTGCGCCGGCGTATAGCCCGTCATGATTTGAGCGTACTCGTCGTAGGTCGGCTGGCGGCGCATCTCGGCGGTAAACGCGCTGATGTAATCTGCGAGAAAACCGTCCATCGTCGGCTGCTGCCCCGCGATCGGGGCATTGAACGGAGCGACCATTTTCGACAACGGCACGAACCGGTTCTTCGGATCCTGTACGCCGAAGAGATCGGTGTTGATGTGGGGATACTCTTCGCCTGGATCCGGCTTGGGCGTATTCATGTTCGTCGCGACGCCGTACGGTACGAACTTGCGATCGGCGCCGTGCTCGGCCCAATCCGGAATGGGATTCTTGAGGTCCTTGCCGAGGACGCCGTCGAACGACTCGACCTCCCCAGGGCCGTAGAGCCGGCCCAACACGTTGTCGAACGACCGATTTTCGAACATGACGACGACGACGTGATCGAGCGCATTTCTCCGGTCGGCGAGGAGCTTTGTTCTCTGCGCGTCGGCGAGGCGCGGCAGCGCGGCACCGACGGCCGCCATGCCAACGCCTTCGGTGAAGCGGCGGCGCGTAATCGTGCCGGACGAACGTGGATCGGCCACTCTCCAACCTCCAAGGAATTGCGCTGTTTCCCAACGCAATTGCTCGTTTTTCCGACAGGAGTTACTGTAATCCTATGAGCGACACCACCGCGATCGACATCCTGCTCGAGCCCGATGCAGCGATGTTGCAGCACGCGCAAGCGGCAAACGCGCGCCTGCTGAAGGTGTTCCCAAAAGGCTACGCCTTGGACGCCGCACATCAACCGCACATCTCGTGCCTGCAACGCTACGTAAGGACCGACGCACTCGAGAATGTTTTTGCCGCCGTAAGCGGCGTGTTGGCGACCGAGCATCCCGCGGCGTGGAAGTTGACGGCGTTTCAGTACTACTACATACCCTGGAAGGGCTTGGGACTGGCCGGCATCGTCATCCGCCCGACGGACGAGCTGCTTGCATATCAACAGAAGTTAATCGATGCCGTGTCGCCGTTCACCGTGCCGTCCGGAGACGCCGCCGCCTACGTTACGACGCCTGAAGACCCCGACATCGTCGAGCCGGTGATCGAGTACGTCGCCTCGTTCGTGCCGAGTCACTCGGGAAAGAACTTCAGCCCGCACGTAACGATCGGTCTCGCTCCCCAGGAGTATCTCAAAGGCATGCTCGCCGAGCCGTTCGATAATTTCACGTTCTCGCCGGCGAGTGTCTCCGTCTACCAGCTCGGGAATTACGGCGTCGCTGCGAAAAAACTTAACGGGTGGACGTTAAGCGACTAACGCCAGAGCAACCGTGCTCCCATTCCGTACGGAGGCGCGGCCCGACTGCCGGTCGAAAGGCCCACCCCGACTCCAGACAAGCTACTTTTAAAGGAGCAAGTTTTAATGACCACCCCTGCTTTCCTTAGATGCGCCGGCGCAGTCGTCGCGCTCGCAGTCGTTTCAGCGTGCGGTAGCGGCTCGGCGATCGCACCGTCGGCTCGCGGAATCAGCACGGCGTACTCGGGCAGAACGCTGCTCGTGAATGGGCGCCCGGTAACGGCGGAGAGGCTGAACCCGCTTCCGCGTTACGCAGAGCTCGTGCCGGAGAAGAAGAAGTCGAAGAACTACGAGTACATCATCAACTACTACGGCACGTATGCCAGCATTTTCAACTATCCGAAAGGCACCTCGATGATCGGGCAGCTCCAGGGTGCAGGTGGCCAAGGCTGCACGAACGTTCTGTACGGCTACGGGAAGAAGATCATCTGGAACGCCGGGCGTACGAACGATCTGATCTCCGAATACAGGGTTCCGACCAAGCTGATCAAGACGCTCTCCCTCGACTATACGTTTACGTCTAGTTGCGCCATGAATAGCAGCGGCGACCTCGCGGTCGGGGTTCTCTTGGGTAACTCGTACGGTCCCGCCGGTCAGGTCGTGATCTTCAAGAACGCGACCGGCACGCCCAAAGTCTACAATACGCCGTTAGCCAGAGAGTACTTCGACGGCTACGACCCCAACGGCAATCTCTTTGCCGATGGCTTCGCCGGGACGTACTCCTTCGGGCTCGTCGAGCTTCCGAAGGGTAGCAGCAAGGCCGTCTCGATCAAGACGAGCAACTCTCCGTCGTTTCCCGGCTCCGTGCAGTGGGACGGCACCTACCTGACGGTCTTCGATCAAGACACGAGCGAGACGTATCAGTACACGATCAGTGGAACGAACGCAACGCTGAAGAACACGGTGAAATACTCGGGTGCGAGCGACTGCGCGCAGACGTGGATCGTGAAGGGCCTGATGTATTGCGGCGACGCCGGAAACAACCAAGGCGAGGTCTACAACTATCCCGCCGGCGGTTCGCCGGTTGCAACGTTCACCGGCGACTTCGATCTGCCGCTCGGCGTGGTTGCGGCGAAGAAATAATCCTAGCCGGCGCGGTCGTTAGGGGGTTAATGCAAAGATGGTACCGCAGCAATCCCCTTCCGATCTGCCGCCGTACTCGGTCGTGCCGTAGAGCGTACCGTTAACGTCGAGTAACGGCGCCTCGGGCTCCATGCCATCGGTGCCGCCGGCAAATCCGTGGACCACGCTTTCCGCACCGGCCGTGCTGATGCTGAAGATAGTTCCGCAGCCGGAGCCTCCAGCGCACGCGGTATTACCGCCGTACGCCGTCGTGCCGTAGAGCGTGCCGTTGACGTCAACCAGGCCCGCGTGCGGATTAGCTCCGTCGGAGCCACCCGCAAAGCTATAGAGAACTCTCTCCGTCCCGCTCATCGTGACGCTAAAAACGGTGCCCAACTTGTGCGCGCCGCCCACGCTCGTCGTGCCGTAGAGCGTGCCGTTGACGTTAACCAATTCCCCCATGGGGTACGCGCCGTCGGGCGCGGCGGTGAAGGGATACAACACCTTTTCGACACCGCTTGGAGTGATGCTGTAGACGACGCCGCAGCCGTCGGCGCAGTTCGGGCTTTTCGGACCGCCCAACATCGTCGTGCCGTAAAGCGTTCCGCTCACGTTGATCAGTCCGCCCTTGGGATTGGCGCCGTCGGGATCGTTTTTGAAACTATGCAGCACGGTATGCGTGCCCGACGTGGTGATGCTGTAAACGGTACCGCCCCAAGACCGAGTTGCCGGCGCTATGCCGTGATCCTGCCGCCCTTTTACGCCGCCGCCCCACGTCGTGCCGTAGAGCGTACCCTTGACGTTGACCAATGGCGCCTCGGGCGAGAAGCCGCCCGATGCCGGTCCAAAGAAATTATAGATCACGTTCTCAGTGCCGCTCGCCGTGATGCTGAAAACGGTTCCCGCTCCGGTGCCGCCTTTGTAGGTCGTGCCGTACAGCGTCCCCTTTACGGCGGTCAAACCGGCCTCGGGGAACGCTCCTTGCACTCTCGGATAGAACGCGTAGAGCGAATGTTCCGCGCCGCTCGTCGTGATGCTGAAAACGGTCCCGCAGCCATACTTTCCGGCGTGGCTCCCGGCGCAGTTCTTGCCGCCGGCCTCCGTCGTGCCGTACAGCGTCCCGTTCAGCTCAACCAACCCGGCCATCGGATGTGCCCCGCTGGGGTAGCGAGCGAAGACATAGAGCTGCTGGTACGACGATGAGGACGAATGCGAAATGCCGCGCGAACTCTGCAGCCCAGTCCCCGGCACCCCGATCGGCGCCTGCGCTCCGCCGCATCCCGCAAGTAAAGCCATGAAGGCGCAAGCGCTTAGGGCGTTGCGGCCAATATCCAAGCTCTTCATCGTTGCCGTCCTCCAACGATAGCGACGAGAAAAGACGTTCTTTGCCGCCTCGAATATTCCAGCCGAGCGGGCGGCTCCTAGATAGCGCCCCCTAAGGGCATGGCTTCGGTACGACCGGATTGTTCGCGATTTCGACGCTCACGATCTGCGCCGATGGGTCTGCGAGCGTGGGGCCCGCGCCGTAGAACGTCTGGTCGAACGGTTCGCTCATGCAGAGCGTCGGCGAGACGTACTGCGGATCGACCGGACCGCCTGCTCCCATGGAGTCGACGAAGTACCAGTTGCCTTGACTCCCTCCCGGTTGCGTCGTGAAGGCGTTGAAGGTCCATTGGCTCGACGGCGTCGGCGTCGGCGAGGTTGAAGGCGAGGGCGACGGCGACGCGATGCCGTTGAAGACGGTGCGCTTGACGAGTAGCGAAAACTCCGTTCCGCTTCCGTTGCTGTTGAGGTTATACGAAAACAGCTGTGGAGCCGATCCTAGCGGCAGCCATCCCGGTGGCCCTTTGCCCGATTTGGGCGGAACGAACTGCACGAACTGCGCAAAGGAAGTGGCGCCGTTCCCTCTCGCGATCAGGGCGAAGCTATAGCCGGCCCAGTTCGTTTGAAGCGTGTCCGTCGATGGCGTGATACGACTCCCGCTCGTGTTGAGCACGAACATATACTGGTAGCTCGAAAAACTGAACGGCGCCGAGACGTCGAAGAAGAACGCGGTGTAGCCGGGGGGCGCACCGCCCGGACCGAGTCCGGGCGGGTTCGGCGTAACCTGGCGTCCGCACGCCGCCGAAGCGAGTGCGGTAAGCAACACGAAGACAAACGCGGCTCGCTGCATCTGCACGATCACGCCCCCTTGCGTTGGGAGCATAGCGAAACCGGCTGGGGATCGGCTTGGCGCCGAGGCCCTCTATCCCTCATCGTCCTCGGTGCGCGAGCGGGGAGCGGATTGAAGCGGTGGGCGCGGCGGGCGCGGCTCACGTCGTCGACCGCGCGGTTGACGATGTCGTCGAATCCGTTCGTACCTTCACCGGTGGCCGCGGCGCTGCTGCCGTCTTCGATCCGATCGGCGCGGTGACGTTTGAGATCAGCCTGCAACTGTTGGCGCCTCGCGCGCCTCCTGCTGTCTCGATTGCAGAGCGAGCGAGCCTTCCACATCGTGACACCGCGGAGAGGCCCCCGACCGCCCGCCGGAAGAGTCGAAGCGCCGCTCAGCGAAAGAACGGCTATGCCAACTTTTAACAAGCGTGTGCTTATGCTGCTCGGGGGAGCACTCTTCGCGACGTCGGCCTGCGGTGGAAACGCCGCGGTCCCAACCGGAGTCGCGTCGCAGCTCTCCGCGCCCGCGGCGGGCGCAATCGTTCCCGAAGACACGACGCCGATTCTCAAGAAACTTACGAAGAATGTCGAGATCGGCTCGACGGTCGATCCGAAGAACGGCGACACGGGGCCGCGCGCGATCGCGCTGGTCCGATCGACCTTCGGATTGAAGAAGGGGCAGTTGCTCGTCTGTAACTTCGCAGACGCTGCAGGCAACGCGGGGAAAGGCACGACGATCGAGGTGCTCGATCCGACCCCGGGCTCGAAGCCGGCGACGTTTGTGCAGAGCGCGAAGCTGGCGGGCTGCGACGGCAACGCGATCACTGCGACGAACCAAGTCTACGGCGCAGGCATGCTCAGCGGCGTCGTTCCGCAGTTCAGCCCGCAAGGCAAGCTCGAGCAGCAGTACGGATCGCCGATCAAGGCGCCGTTCGTTGATGCCGATGCGTTCTGCGGTTTGGCGTATGCGCCCGAGGACATCTACGTCGGCGACTCCAAGACCGGCGCGGTCGTCAAACTGTCGTTCCTCCCCGTCAGCAGCGGCAAAGCGGAGGAGACGGAAGTGATCAGCGGCTTCGCCGTCAATAAGGGCTCCGGCTGGAGCGTCTTGGGCCCGTCGGGAATTCAGTATAACGGCACGAGAGTCGGCGGCCTTTGCAACGACACGCTCTACATCGTGGACGGCGTTGACAATACGGTTGTCGCGGTTTCGACCGCCAGCAATCTGCTGGAGAAGGATGAGATCGTCGTGCAGCCCGGAGGAAAGAAGTTCAAGTGCGCCCACGCCAAAAAGACCTGCGCGACGCTCGTCTATAGCGGCTCTCCGCTCGATGCGCCCGTCGCGTCGGCGCTACTGCCGAACGGAAACCTCGTCGTTGCGAACACGAAAGGCGGAAACAAGCTCGTAGAGCTGACGCCTACCGGGAAGGTGCTCGATACGAAGACCATAGATACGAGCAGCAGCCCGCACGTCTTCGGGCTGCTCGCAACGGGGACGAGCGATACCGATACGGTGCTGTACTATACCGATACCGCGACGAACACGCTGCAGGAACTCACGCGATAGGTTACTTCTCCGTTGCGACCGTGCCGAGCGGCAGGTCGAAGTTGCCGGTGAAGACCGCGATCGCCGATCCGCCGCCCGGGTAGTTAAAAACCTCGCCATCGTTGTTGCCTGCGTCCGCGCAGTAGACGATACCCTGCTTGACGATCCAGGTCTGCGCGCAGTCGCTGGACGTCGTGAAGGTCACGGTGCCGTGCAACGTCGCCGTCGTTCCGCTGACGCTGTACCGATAGAGCGAGTTCGCCGCCTGATCGAAGACGGTGAGGTACGTCCCGTCCCACTGCACCGATCCGGGGAACTTCACACTGTTACTCGTCGTGATCTTCTCGAACGAGCCGGCCCCCTTCGGAAGCTCGACGAGTTGAAAGTTATCCGCGCTGTTCCAACCATCGGCAAAAAGGTTCCCGGCGACGTCGTAGCCGTCGAAGTACTCCTGAATCAGCGGCGTGCTCATCGCCTTGCCCGTCCCGGTTGCGTTTCTGTAAATCACGACGTCGCCCGCTCCCGTTCCGGACAGGATCCCGACGGCAAGATCGCCGCTGAGATCCATCGCGCAGCTCGACGGCATGCCGGATGAGTCGGAGAGCGATCTGATCGGCTTCTTCGGTACCTCGTAGAGCGTGATCTGAGAGTCGCTTTCGATATTCCAGAATGTCTTTTTCCCGTAGCCGTATAGAGCGTCGGTGCAGCTCTGTCCGCCGATGCCGGCGATCGAACCGATTTGCTGAGTGCTCTTCGGATAATCGAAAATGCTGGCGTACGTATCGTAGTAGCTGTTGATGTACTCGTAATACTTCGACTTCGCGAGGGCGTCGGGAACGAGCCCGGCGTAGCGGGGCATCGGATTCAGATGCGCGGCGGTCACCAGCCTGCCTTTCACCGAGAGGGTCTTGCCGACGTACCGGACGTCGATCGCTGCGGTTGAGGGCGCTGCCGTGGATCCGCCGGCGCAGGCCGAGAGCAGCGCGAGCGCCGCCAAAGCGCCGGCGAGTCTAGTCGTTTGTGGCGTACCAATCTCCCCGGCCGGACGGCAACAGATCGAAGAGATGCCAGACGGGGCAGAGCAGATCTATGCCGCGCTCGCGATCCTCGAGCATCGGATGCGCGGTGTAGACGTGGTGAATCCCCGCGCCGTCCTTCGCGAAAACGACGATCGTCGAGTCCGGATTGCCGTCGGCGTCTTCCGCGGCGATATCGCGCGCGAAGGCTGCGCCGTCATCCGAGAGGAGGCGAAGGCGGTCCCACCCGCGCCTGGCGCCCCACGACTCGAGCACGTCGAACGGCGCCCGCGAAGCGACGACGAAATTCGCCCGCCGTGCGACGTGCGGCGCGACCCCGTTAAAGCCGTCGATCCACAGCGAGCACATCGGGCAGAACTCGTCGTCCTTAGCATGGTACATGAGATGGTAGAGAATCAGGTACGGCTTGTCGGGTTCAAAGAGGTCGGCGAGCGAGACGCGTTTGTAGTCTTCGACGAACGTGTAGTCCGGGAGGGTCGGACCGAGCGGCAATGAGCGTCTCATTGCCGCCACGGTTTCGATCCGATCGCGCAGGTCGATCTCCGCCTTACGCAGCCGTTCGCGCGAGCGGCGATACTCCTCGCTCGCGCCGGGCATCAGAAGGCTCGAGTCGGGCATCTCAGGAGCCTGAGTGCGCGGCCATTGCCTTTTCGATCTTTTCCTTGACCTCTTCGAGGTTGAACGAAGCCCCCTCTTGCATCGGCGGGAACTCCATCGCCGTCTCCGCGAGTTTTCCGACGACCTGCTGCACGAGGACGAAGCGCCAGAACTCGTAGGCGAACCAGTTGTAAAATGCGAGCGATCCGGTGAGGCCGGTTCGCTCGAACGGATCGAGGCGCAGATTGACGAGGATCGGCCAGTCTACCTTTACGGTGCCGCCGAGCCAGCCGCCGGGCTGATCGATGAAGCGATACTTGTAGTCGTTGACGCGCACCGCCCCAAGCGTCCCCTCTGCGAAGTAAAAGAACTCGTGCCGCGCCGACGGTCCCTTTCCGGTGATCAGCGCCATTTGATCGTAGCCGTCGAGATGCACCTTGTAGGTGCGGTCGCCGAGTTGCTTGCCCTTCTTGAGCTCTTCGACGATGTTCGGATTTCCCGCGGCGGAGACGAACGTCGGGAACCAGTCGAGGCTGGCGAAGATGCCGTTCTCGACCTTGCCCGCCGGAACGTTGCCGGGCCATCGCACGATGCACGGCGAGCGGAATCCGCCTTCAGTTACCGTTCCCTTGCCGCCGGCAAAGGGTGTCTGACCGCCGTCGGGCCAGGTGAAGTTTTCGGCGCCGTTATCGGTCGTGAACATGAGGATCGTGTTCTCCTCGAGCCCGTCGTCCTTGAGTTTCTTCATGACGGCGCCGACGATATCGTCGAGTTGCGCCATGCCTGCCTCGTAGACGCTCCATCCGTTCTCGGGAGTGCGCATCTTCTCGTACTTATCAGAGAGATGGGTGACGACGTGCATCCGCGTCGGATTGAGCCAGACGAAGAACGGCTTGTTCGCCGCTTTCGCCTTATCTATGAAGGCCAGCGCATTGCTGAGGATCTCGTCGTCAACGGTCTCCATCCGGTCCGGGTAGAGGGTGCCGCAATCCTCGATCCGCTGCTTGCCGACCTTCCCCCATCGCGGGTCGACGGTCGGGTCGTCTTTGTCGGTCGCCCAGCAATGCAGCATATTTCGCGGACCGAGTTTATCTTTTAGCTCGGGCGGATAATTTCGATGCGACGGGTCTTCCATCGCGTCGAGATGGTAGAGATAGCCGAAAAACTCATCAAAACCGTGGAGCGTCGGCAGATATTGGTTGAGATCGCCCAGGTGATTCTTGCCGAACTGACCCGTCGCGTAGCCCATCGAACGCAGAGCGGTCGCGATCGTCGGTGCCGCATCCGGCATCCCGACTTTCGCGCCGGCTTGGCCGACGGTCGTCAGGCCGGTGCGTCTGGGAATCTCTCCGGTGATGAAGGCGGCGCGACCGGCCGTGCAACTCGCCTCGGCATAGTAATCGGTGAATAGCATCCCCTCGGACGCCAAGCGATCGAGGTTCGGCGTTCTGCCGGCCATGATGCCCCGATGATAGGCGCCGATATTGAACCAGCCGATATCGTCGCCCATGATCGTAATGATGTTGGGCTGGGAACTTGCCATCTTGAATGGTTCCTTTTCTTAAGACTTTTAACGGTTGCTGTTGCGAGCCAGGGAGAGTTGGGCAGCCGTGCCGGGCGTCCTTCTAAAATAAGATTCCGGCAAGGCGTTTGAGGATCTCCGAGAGCGGCATCGCCGTGAGCAGCAAGGGAGCCACCGGCAACAGGGTGACGATCGCAAACGCGATGATGATCTGTGGCGTGATCGCCACGTTGCGCATGGACTGAACGATGTCGTAGCTGCCGCCCATGTCGGCGAGAGATTGAATATCGGCGCTGCCGACCAAGACTTCGCCGGAGTCGCTTCCGCGCACCCATTTCTCGGCGAAGTCGCGCGCGTAGGCCGATGCCAGCGCGCCATAGTCCGCAATCCCTTGGCGCTTGGCGCGAACGAGCGATCGGGTGAAGACGAGAAGCGGTGCGAGGCAGAGGCAGATGACGAAGATCGGCATGGCGACGATCTCTGCCTTCAACGTTTGAATCGGCGTGCCGCGAACGATCACGCGGGCCGAGAGCCAGCCCGCAAGCAACACCCCGTGCGCCATCGCAAAGATCGTTAACGTCTGAACTCCGGTGATCAGGAAGCCGAGTCCGCCCATGCGATCGGGATGCGTCGGCAACAATTGCAGTCTCAGCCGCGAAACGCGCACGAGGAAGCGCGCCCAGACGAAGAGCCGGTAATACCAGCGGAGCAAGACGAACTGGAAGATCGGCAGGCTCACGTACAGGTCGTAGGCTCCGGCGGCCGAGCCCGACTTCCACGACGTCGCATTTTGCGCAAACTGGGAGCGCAAGACCGTCGCATCCACGGCATAGATGATCGCGATGAGGAGCAGGTCGGCGATGACCGAGTCACCGAGCCGGAACGCCGAGTCAACGTCGCGCTGGAAGCGCTCCATCGAGCCCTCGGGAATCAACCGGCGCTCCACGAACTGGGCGATCGTCGGGAGCACGCGCACCTCCGACACCAAGCCTCCAAGCAGCAGCAGCGGTAAGGCGCCCAGCAAGCGGATGTGCGTGGAAAGATCGAGCGCAAACGGCGCCGTGATGCTTCCCGGCATCAGCGTTCCGGCGATCGCGGTCAAAACAAAGAGTGGAAGCCAGGCGATGAGGGGCAGTATCAGAACGTCGGCCAGTTTGAGCCGCCGCAGATCCGCATCGTTCACGCCGGCGTGGCGGAGAAATCGAAAGACCAAGCCGCCGGTGAGCGGCGCTGCGCTCTCCGGCAGCACGATGCCGGCACTCTTACCGACCAGCGTTGTGGTCACAGGCTCAGACTTTCTTCATCAGCCCGGGCTACACTCTGCCCCATGCGATTTTCGATTCGGATTCTCGCTGCCGTCGCTGCGGCTATGGGGACAGCCATTCCGGCCGGCGCCGCCACGACGAGCTACACCGGCAGCTGGCCGGTAACCGTCACCCGGTCGCAACACAGCAACGGAACGTACTGCCTCACGCTGACCGACGGCGGCAGCGATGGCTGGCCGCACAGCGGCCTCGCCAAGCTCGCGATCGGCAGCCAAAAGTTTCCGTACGGCACGTTCCAGGTGATCAACCACACCCTCGTAGCGACGATCGAAGCACAGGGGTACGGTCAGAACGCGGGCTTGGTGTTCATCGCCTCCGCCGGCCACGGTACGATCGGCAAGGGCGTCTTCGAAGACGTCTACGGCGGAGAAGATTTTGACTCGGGGCCGTTAGAGTTCGGTAGTAACGGCGGCTGCTGAAAGCCTCGTTAATCCCGTTGCTCGAAGGCAAAGATTCGCTTCCAGTCGTCCTGCATGCTAACGACGAACCATCCTTTCGATTGCGCTTCGTCGTAGAGCGCTTGCGTGAACGTGCCGACCTTCGTGTTGGGGAGTTTCCGTGCCGGCCCGTAGGCGTACTCGCGCTTCGGATCGTCGTGGAGGACGAGCATCATCAGACGCGGCCCCGCGCCCGCGCCGGTCCACTCGAGCATCTGTCGGTCGCCGGTCGAGTTGCCGAACGCCATTCTCGGGCGGGTTCCAGTGAATAGGTAGATGTCTTCGGGCTTGCCCGACATGTTGTCGTTCAACTCGAACGTGGGCTTGCGGATCAATACGCCCTGACCTTTCTCGTTGTACGTATACTCGGTCTCGAGCGCCGAACCGATGACGTGCTCCGGAGGCACGCCGTAGACGCGCGCGGCGTACGAGCGCACGAAATCCTGTCCGCCGCCGGTCACGATGTAGTTCGCGAAGCCGTTCCCGCGCAAGAGCGCCATCACTTCCAGCATCGGTTGGTAGACGAGGTCGGTGTAGAGCCGGTTCCAGCGAGGATGTCGCGATACGGCGAGCCACGTGGTCGCCGCCGTGTGAAACGCCTCGACGTCCATTCCCGCGTGCGTCGCGACGACGATCGCCTCGAGATCCTTCTGCGTCATTTGCGCCATAGCGGCTCTGTTTCCGGACAACACGGTGCTGAATGGCGGCGTCGTCCTCCACTGCGGATGCTGCGGCGCCAACGCGACGACGCGGTCGAACGCGAAGACCATCTGCGTATAGATCGGATGCTCTACCCAGAGCGTGCCGTCCTGATCGAAGCTCGCCATGCGCTGCCCCGGCGGCACGTACCCCTGGCTGGTCGGATCGGTCATCACGTGCACGAAGTCGAGGATCGCGTGCTTCGCCGGCCCGTCGTTCCACGACGGCAGCGGATCTATCGAACTCTGTCCGTATGCGACGCGGGGATCGAGTAGCGGCGCCGCCGACACCGCAGCCGACGCCAGAGAGAGAAACGCGCGTCTGTCGATAGTCCCTAGCCCTTATTGCACATCGGCGGGGCCGGCGCCGTCTCGTGCGTGTGGACGGTCACCTTCCACTTCTTCGAACCGGCCGGTCCCTTCGAGTTGACGGTGATCGTCTGAGGGATCGGCAGCGGGAAGTCCGGGCTGACGATCGTGCACGTGAACGCGGCGGTGGCCTTGCACGGCGACGACGGCGCCATCTGTTCGACGTAGAACGTGCGGGTCGAATGCAGCGAGATCGGCGTGGATCGAATCCGCGCGGAGTAGCAAGATTGCGGCAGCGTCACCGAGGCTTCGACGTTGAAGTGCGATTCGGCGGCGCCGGCGGTCACGCTGTTCGCGGTCGCCGGCTCCCACGCCGGGGTTGCGGCGGAGACCGGCGGGGCGAGCGCGACCAGTAGCGCGATCGTCGCCGAGAGACCGAAGTAGCGCATGAGTGAACCTCCTCGTTTTATCGAAAAATTGCTGCGGCAGAGGTACGCTGCCGTGCGACCAATCCCTTGCCCGGCATCATCGGGTGGAGCGATCGTAGAGCGGCACCAGGATCGCGCCGGCGATGATGTAGACGAGAACGACGGGCAAGATCGCCTTCGTTGCGCCGTTTGCCTGCGCGAGCACGAGCGCGGGCACCGGAAATCGCGCGGCGAGCATCGCCGCCAGCGTCACGCGCGTATCGCGTCCCGGGCCGCCGAGCAGATGCCCGACGACGATCGCGATTGCCACGAACGCGGCGACGATCGCGATCGAGGCGATGCCGAAACGCCAGATGACCGGCACCGCCACGACGAGGATCAGGAGCACGAGCACGGCCAGCGCGACGTTCGCGGCAACGCCGACCGGCTTCGCGAGCGCGTCGGCTACGGCCGGCAGATACCGCCGCGTCACCAGACCGAGCAGCATCGGCCCGGCGAAGAAGAGGGCGCTACGGCCGAGCATCTGCCCCCACGTCAGGTTCAAGTCTTGCGAGACGAGGCCGAGCCGCTCGACGATGGCGATCGTCGCGGGAATCGTCACCACCGCGATGAGGAACGCGATCGCTTGCCACGCGAGGCCGACGTCGAGGTTGCCTCGCTTTTTCAACTGTCGCGTCGCAGGCGGAGCGGGCGGAGCCATCGACATGAGCGCGAGACCCGACCAGAGCGCACCCGGCAGCATGAGAACTCCGAGCAGGATCGCGAGCGCCGGCATGACGACGAACGTGGCGAGGAAGTACCGAAAGCCGAGGGCCGGTTTGAGCGCGCGGAACTGCGGGCCGCCGGTCTCGATGCCGATCGAGAACGTAACGAGCGGCTGCGTGATCAGCACCATGATGCCGATCGTGGCGATCAACATTTGCGTCATTCCGGCATCGCATCTGAGACGAGTTGGGTCGCACCCGCGATGAGAAAAGTCAGCGCGAGCTCGGACCAGTTGAAATGCTCGCTGGGGTGGGCGAAGACCAGCGGAACCCACACGAGCAGCCCAAAGATCGCGATCATCAGCGACATGAGGCGAGAGGCGAGCCGCGCTTGATAGTTGGCGAGCAGCGCCACGGCGGTAAGACCGAACGCGATCGTGGTCACCGTCGCCCAGAACGTCGGATTCGGCGGAAGCCAGCTCGGCACGAGTTTGGCGGTGGCGCCCAGATAGATCGCTTGCGCGAGCGTGAACGTTACCGTGCAGGCTCCGAGTCCGAGGCGCGTCGCGAGGCGCAGCGCGGGCGATGGCGGCCAGAGGGTGCCGGCATACGCGGCGAGCGCACCGCAGAGCAGCGATAATTGTTCGAAGAAGCCGTCGTATGCGTCGAACGCCGTCGGCCCCGCGACGATTGCAGGAAGGCAGACGATCGAGAACAGGGAGTAGACGCCGCCGAGGATGACCGCTGCGGCGCGCGCCGAGCGGCCGAAGAGCAATCCGGCCCCGCCGACGATTTGTGCGGCCATCAGCGCGTTGCCCACGACGGTACCGAAGGGCACGCGCCAGAACTGATGGAGGCTCTGCCACGTGAACGCGTCGTGCCAGCGAAGCGCGATAATGCCGAAGAATATGGCCGATAGACCGAAGAGCAGCCGTCCGTATGAGATTACGAGGCGAGGCGGAGGCAGTTCCCGAACCATCCGTGCCACTTCAAAGGAGGAGGAAAGAGAGCCTCTGCGCGCGGCCGCCGTTCTGCTGCTCGCCGCCCTCGTCGCGTGCACGCGCGGCGGCGGCGCGGCGTCGGGCCCTCCGCACGTCCTGCGCATCGCGTACGCGGGCGATCCGGCCTCGCTCGTTCCGCTCGTCGCCATTGACCAAGAGATCGTCGCCCTCGATACGCTCTTCTGCGAGACCCTCGTCGGCCTCGATGGCGATAACCGCGACGTTCCGATTCTCGTCACGAGAGTCCCGTCGCGGCGGAACGGCGACATCTCGCCGGACGGCATGCGCATCACCTATCATCTGCGCCCGGACGCCCGTTTTGCGGACGGCGTTCCGTTGACGTCCGCCGACGTCGCCTTCACGTACGAGGCGATCTTCGATCCCCACAATCGAGCGACGTCGGTCGAGCCGTATCGGCGGATCGCCTCTCTCCGGACGCCCGATGCGCACACCGTCGTGATCCGGCTGCGCGCTCCGTGGAACGCCGCGGTCCGCGTGCTCTTCGCAGAGGCCGATTACGTCTACGGGATTCTCCCAAAGCACGCGTTCGCCGGAACCGCGGTCATCGGCACGCCGTGGGAGAACGCGCCGTTCGGTACCGGTCCGTTTCGCGTGAAGAGCTGGCTGCGCGGCGACCGCATCGTCTTGGAGCGCAATACCTACTACCGGCCGCGGCCGAAACTCGACGAAATCGTGCTCCAGATCGTCCCGAATTTAAATTCGAACTTCGTCGCCCTCCAGTCGGGCGCCGTCGATGTCGGCACGCTGACCGCGGAGAATGCCGCGCTGGCGGGGCGCATACCCGGCGTGCGCGTGGCGCGCTTTGCCGAGAATGCGACCCGGCTGCTCTACCTGCAGACGCAGGCCGGGCCGACGCGCGAACTGGGCGTGCGTAAAGCGATCTCGCAGGCGCTGAATTATGCGGCGCTGGCCGGCGCGTGGCGGAATCAGTATCCCGCGGCAACCTCGTTTCTGCCGCCGCCGATCGTGCGGTGGCAAAGACCCGCGATTCCCGCCTACCGCTACGACCCGGCTGCCGCCGCGCGCGCATTCGACGCCGCCGGCTGGAGACTGCAACGCGGCATCCGATTCAAGAACGGGACGCAGCTCGGCGGCGTGATCGGCGTGAACTCGGAGGATCCGATCAACGTTCGAATCGCGACGCTCGTGCAGGCACAGCTCGCCGCGGCCGGGATGCCGATGCAGATCAAGGCGAATCCCACGCGAATATGGTTCAGTCCCGATGGCCTGCTGCGTAACGGCCAGGCGACGATCGCGGGCGAGACGTGGGTGGGAGGCAGCGATCCCGAGCAATCCTTGAATCTCCGCTGCGTGCAGGCCGTCAAAGGCGACGAGAACCACTCGTTCTACTGCTCGCCGCGGTTCGAAGCGCTATTCGACGACCAAACGAGAACCCCGAGTCGAGCGCGCCGCGACCGCGATTTCGCGGCGATCGAACGGCTCGTCTACGATGACGTTCCGGTGATTCCGCTCTACTACGAAGAGCGGCTAATCGGGCTGCGCGATCGGGTCAGCGGATACCGGCTGAACATGCTCTGGATTCCGGTGGGCGTCGCGTCCTGGGACGCGCGGTAGCGCCTCGAGAATGCAAAAACGGCTTCGCGACGCCGCGAAGCCGTTTCTCCACCGAAGGAGATGCGTTAGCTGCCGATGACCAGAGCGTTGCTCCAGGTCTTGTGCGGAGCCTTGAAACTCGCGTGGAACGTACCGGTGACCGTTGCCGACGAGCCGTTCGTGTGCGACTGGTTCGTCTTGTCAATGACGTTGATGCACTTGCTGTCGCAGAGTTGGAAGCCGGAGAACTTGCCCATCGCCGTGTCTTTCGACATGAAGTTTTGCACGGTACCCGCGACCGTGACGGTCTGTCCGTCGTAGGTCGAGGGGGTCGCGACGATCGCCGACGGTGCCAGCGTCGCTGCAACGGCGGCGATCGGCAACACCGCGAGCAGCGCGGCTAGGAATAAACGAGACATGAATGATTCCTCCTGATGCGTCTTTTGTAGCACTATGTCTTTCGCTACGGTCGCGCTAGTTGGCGGAGCGCTCGCGGATTCCTCGGTGCCGCCTTACGACGCGCTTAAACCGCTCGATGCGGTGCCGGCCACGAAGAGGCCGACGAGAAAAGCGAGCACGAGGGCAACGATCAGCCAGCGGTTGCGCAGGCCCGTCTGCGCCATGTACCAACCGCTCGCGACGCCGAGCGCCCCGGAGATGACGAGCAGCGCGAATGCGAGGTTCAGCCGGCCGGCGAAGGCGGAGGTATCCGGTTGCATGGTTGCGTTAGCGGCGAGAATCCGATCCACCCAAATCCAGACCGCGCTCACGAAGACCACCATGAACGCGCCGGCGCCGAAGGATATCCACCCTCGGCGCTGTTGACTCTCGAGCGTTTTCAGGCGCGTGCCGCACTTCGAGCACTTCTCGACGGCGTCCGTCAGCGCGTTACAGCGGGCGCAGACCATCGGAGATGCGGTACCCATCTCCACGGTTTTTCCTCTTACCGTTCGAGTACCTGTACGTCGTTGTCGTTGTCGTCGTTGAAGTAGACCTTGGTATCGGCGTTGCTCTTGCCGGTTGCGACGATGCCGAAGAGCGCGCCGGCCGGTCCCGTATCTACGTTGCGTACGTCGAGCAGCTTGCCGGCGGCCGAGATCTCGATCATGATGTTCTTTCCGTCCGGATCGAGCGTGTTGCCCACGACGAGGTTACCGTTGGGGAGCAGTGCCGACTTGGCGTTGAAGTCACAGATGACGAGATCGCCTTTCGTCAAGGTGCCGTCGGTAACGGGAGCGATCGAAAGGCCGTAAGGATTCTGCGCGCCGTTATCGGGATCGACGGCCGATCCGATGACGACCTGCCTCTTGAGGCCCTTGAGCACGGAGGCGTCCGGCGATAGATCGCCGAGCATCTGCGCCATTCGTGGCGCGGGCGCCGGCGGCACAGGTACTCTCCCCGCCGGCGTTACAACACGTTTGCGTTTTTTATGGCGTGAACTCGAAGATCGTTCCTTGCCCAAACGTTCCGCCCGCAACGGTGCTTCCGTAGAACGTGCCGTTTGCGAGCGTCAATCCGTAGTAAGAGTACGCCCCGTCGCCGGCGCCGCCGAAGCGATGGAGCACGCTCTCCTTTCCGGATTTCGGGTTCACTTCGAAGATCGTTCCGCAATCGCAGCTGTCTCCGCCGGCCGACGTCGTTCCGTAGAGATCGCCGTTTGGGCCAAAGGCGAGCGTGCTCGTCGTTGAGCCCCCGTCACTGCCGCCTCGGAAGCTATAGAGCACGCGCTCGCGATACTTGTTCTTCGCCCGCAGGCTCAGGACGAAGACGCTCCCCAGCCCGTTCTTGCCGCCGTCGTACGTCGTGCCGTAGAGATTGCCCGCGTCGTCGGCGATCAAGCCGCCGTAAGGAAACCCCGCGTCGGGTGTGCCTTTGAACGCGTAAATCGTCGTGAGCTTCCAGCGCTTCTTCGAGCTCGGTGAGAGTTTGAAGACCGTGCCGGCGCTATGCGCGCCGCCGAGTTCGGTGACGCCGTAAAGGTTGCCGGAGGCGTCGATCCATAGCGATCCGAGCGACCCGACGCCGCCGTCCTTCCCGCCCGTAAACGCGTGAATGACGCGCTCGTTCCAGTGGGTGCCGGAGTGCGAGACTTCGTAGACGATGCCTTCCGAATATTTGCCGCCGTCGGGCGTGGTGCCGAACACGTTGCCGCTGCGATCGTAGACGATGCCGCCGCCCGGGCCGAATCCATCGTTGCCCGCGGTGAAACTGTGGAGCACGTTCTCCATTTTCGGAGTCAACTGAAAGACGAGCCCGCAACCGTCGCTCGCGCACGCTCCGCCCGAGCCTCCGGCGACGGTCGTCCCGTCGAGGCTCCCGCTCGGATCGAAAGTCACGCCGCCGTGCGGGTTCTTTCCGAGGGAATAGCAGTCGAAGTTGAAGAGCACCGTCTCTTGCCACGGCGGGCTCGGCTGCGGCGCGAGTTTGAAGATGGTGCCGCAGGTCGCATCGCCGCCGATCACGGTCGTGCCGTAGAGATTCCCGCCGGCGTCGATCGCAAGGGCGGTCGCGGCGTTGCCGCCGTCGCTCCCGCCCGTGAAACTGTAGAGCACCTGCTCCATGCCGGTCGCGACGCGGCCGTATCGGGCGCCAACGGGCGCACCGATCGTCGAGCGCGCGTCGCCGCAGCCCGCCAAAAATGAGGCGATCGCGCAGATCGCCAGGGCGTCGCGGAGAGCGGGGTTCATGGGGTTAGCGTTTACGGCGAAGGATCGAGATTATCCGGGTCGTGAGCCTGGTGAAGAGGCCCGAAGCGTCGTCGGATGCCGCGGTCCCGGGTTCGGGCTGCACGCGTTCCGCGCCGACCTTCAGTTCGCTGAGGTGGCGCTCGAGTTCCATCATGATCTCGGGGCTCGTCGCTGAGGGCAAGACGTTCTCGTCGAGGTGGCTCAACACGTAGCCGAGATCGAAGCCCTCGGAGACGATCGGGCCGTACGCCATCTCGATGACGCCGCGCACGGAGTCCTTGTCGACGTTGATGTCCTGCGCGGCGTTGGTGAGTAGGCGCAGTCGCATCGCGGCCGTGTTGAAGATAGACTGCCGCGAATCCGAGGGAAGGCGCTCGTTGCGCCGGTGGAAGTAAAAGCCGAGAAGGAGCGCATCGCCGACGCGATCGCGATCGACGGCGCCGGTGAAGTCGATCTTGGCCTGCAGGCTCGCGGCATGGAGGCGGCATTCGCGCAGCTCGGATTGCAGGGCGCGGAACTGTTCGAAGTCGAGGCGGCGCTCCTCTTGATGACGCTGGCGCTCGCTCTCGCGTTCCTCGGCGGCGCGCTTTCGCTCCGGGGAGGCGACGTAGGTTTCGTCGATCCAGAAGACGATGAGGCCGACGAGGCCGCCGCCGACGACCAGGCCGAGGTCGTGAGCGGCTTGCGGAATCGGGCGAAACCAGCCGATCGCCTCGACCGCGCCAATGACGAAGAGGCCCGTCACAAAGCCTAAGTAGACGGGGACATGAAACCGCCAGCCGGCCCTTCTAAGGCCGGATGGCTCCTCGTCAGTTACCATCGATAAGCGCCTCCGCTTGCTTGGCGCTTCGACAGGGGGGGCGGTCTGCTCCCGCTTTTTGGCCGCCTCGGCGGGGACCCGTGCCGCCCCCTAGTGGTAGAAGTAGGGGTCGAGCACCGTTACGGGGGTCACCGAGTCGACAGGCAAGCCGTTCTTTGCTGCCGCCGCGCGGATCGCGGCCTCGTCGGGGCCGTCGTAGATGCAGAACGTCTTCTTCTTGTCGGCGGTCACGTAGGAGTGGACCCAGGTAACGCCGTCGGCAGCGTTTGCGAGGCAGACCTTCTCGGCGATCGCCGCCCCTTCGTCGGTTGCCGGCAGGTCGAGCCCGTCGGGAAAGATTCGCTCGACTAAAAAACGCGGCATATCGCGTATCTCCGTTGGAAATGGCATCCGGTTGAAGAGAGATGGGCCGCCGGTGAGGGCGGCCCATGTTGTCTGGGTGCCGGCGGCCGGAGCCGCTCGGCGTTACGCGGTTACGGGTAGGACTGAACGCAGGACTGCGTCGCGTTGCTGAACATCGGCTGCGAGGTGTAGGACTTCTTACCGAACGGATCGTTCTGGATGTCCTGCCACGCGCAGATGTCGCCGATCTCGCCTTCCGAGCCGTTGTACCAGCCGCTCGGCGGGTTCGGGTCGGTGACGGATTCGCCGTACTCGTGACCTTCGACGATCGTTACGCCTTCATCGGTCGCACTCTCGTCGCTCGGCGGGGTGGTGAAGTTCGCGCCGCAGCTCGAGCCCGCATCGGGCATATACGGCAGGTTCGTGTACGAGACGAGTTTGCCGCTGCTGAAGGTCGCGCTATGGTACGCGCACCACTGGGTGCCGAAGCCGGTCGAGCTGTGGCCGTGCGGGGTCGCAACGACGTACGAACCGTTGGGGTCGTAGCCAAACTTCGCGACGCCGTTAAGCGCCTCGGCCGCCACCTGAGCGTCGCTCGGGTGAGCCGGAACGGCGTTCGTGTTGTCCATCCAGACGCCGCCGAGCTGCTTCTTCGGGTTGGTGATATACGTGGTCGTGCTGCTCACGATCTCGTAGTACTGGGTGTAGATGTTGTTGTGTCCGCTGCCGCCCATGTTCTTGGCATAGCTCTTGAGCAGCTTCGCCACTTTGTCGGCATCGCCGTAGGTCTTGTAACCCCAGAAGATGATATACGCTTTGGGGGCGACCAGCACGGGGCCGTTGCCATAGTTCAGAAGGATATCCGGGTTAACTTTAGCTTGTTTGCTCGCCGCTTCGCGCGTGGCGAAGTAGTGCGGCGTGTGGTAGAGCACGCCGTCCTGCTGGATCCAGTCCGGACCCATCGGAACGTGACTCTGCAATTGCTGCGGGGCCGTTGACCCCATCGACGGCGTTACGCCCGAGTTGGCGCAGCCAACCATTGCGAGCGTTGCCGCACATCCGAGAACCGCGGCAAGTCGCGAGTGCCTATACATACAGCGTGAACCTCTTTTATAAGAGTAGCTAGGGGATAGCTAGCAGGGAAAGTTTTGCCTTTCCGCAGGGTTGGGGGACCTCCCTGCGCCAGGCGTGAGCGCAAGAGGAGCAAGCCTGCCCACGCCTGGCCTCCACGATGCGGTTCGCGCTTACTCTGATGCCGGTTGCGGCCAACCGACCGGCGGCGGCTCGATAATCGGCGGCTGACCGATCGGATATGGGCCGATGATCGGACCGCCGGAGATCGGCCCGCCGCCGATCGGCCCCGAACTCGACGGCGGCCCGTTGACGAGCGCGCCGCCGAGATCGACGTCGTGCGCAGTGACGTCGACGTTGACGCCCTTGCCTTGCGGATTCAACGTCGCCTCGATGCGGCCGCCCGAGCCGTTCTGCGCGGTGACGACGAGCGAGCCGTTCTGATCGAGCGTCGCCGACGCGCCGTCGCCGAGTTGCACGGTCTGGCCGCGCGCGATCGAGATCTGACGTCCGTAGCTCGTGATCGAGGCTGCGCCGTCGTTGTTCATCGTGACGGTCGTCGCGCCGTTATTCAGCGCGACCGTCGCCGATTGGTTCCACGTAACGCCCTTGCCGTTCGGCTGCGTAACCTGCGTAGAGAGTCGAAACCCGCCGGCGAACGAGTCGGAGTCGAGCAGGTCGGGCTGCGACGACATGTTGTTCCACTTCTGCCCGTTGAACGAGAGGTGTGGATCGCCGTCGCTGGAGCCCGAAGCGTTCTGGAAGAAGCGCTCGTTTGCGCTGCCGCTCCCGTTGCCGCACCCGTAACCCATGAGCGATTGCAGCACCTGCATGAGCTGCTGCAAGACGCCCATGAGCGGGCCGAAGAGGCCTTGCAGGGATCCCGAGTCGTTGGAAGCCGGCGGCGCGAATCGGGAGATTCCGTCGCCGGCGGCGGCCGCGGTGCTCCCTCGAACGAGAGCCCCCTCGGATTCGGCGTTTCCGGCGGGCGAGGCCAGCGAATTGGGTGTGAGCGAACTTTCGAGCGGCTGAACGTACATGAAAAACCTCCGTCGCGTAAGTGTTGCCGTTTGAATCACGACGAGTGCGAGCCGCGACAAGGGACGCGGACGCTCGAAAGAAAAGCGACTCACCGCAATGAGCGAGACGCAAGTAACGGCGATTTCCCGCCTCGAGGAGCGCCTCGAGACGCTCAAGGAGCGTCTTTGACGACGCACTGACGCGCCGTCGGATAACCGAGCTAGACGAACGCTCGCGGTCGCAGGAGTTCTGGAGCGATCCCGACTCGGCACAACGCGTGATGAAGGATCTGGCCGAGTTGCGCGAGCGAGCTGCAGCGCTCGACGCCGTCGCCGACTCGTTGCGCGAAGGGCGCGAGCTGCTGGGGCTCTTCGAGGGCGATTCGGCGGCCGAGGCCGAGGCCGATCGCTCGATTGCGACGGCATCGGCGGCGCTCGAACGGCTCGAGATGGCCGCGAGCTTCAGCGGCGAGTTCGACTCTCATAACGCGATCGTCAGCATCTTCGCCGGCGCCGGCGGCGTCGACGCCGCCGATTGGACCCAGATGCTCGCGCGCATGTATCTTCGCTGGGCCGAATCGAAGGGGTTCTCGACGCAGATCGTCGACGAGTCGCCGGCGGAGGAGGCGGGTCTGAAGTCGGTGACGTTCTTCGTTCGCGGGCGCAACGCATACGGGCTGCTCGAGAGCGAGCGCGGCGTGCACCGGCTCGTTCGGCTATCGCCGTTCGACGCGGCGCATCGCCGCCACACGTCGTTTGCCGCGGTGGACGTTATCCCGGAAGTCGAGGCGGGAGAGAACGCCGACGTAGAACTCAAGCCTGACGATCTGCGAATCGAAACGTTCAAATCCGGCGGCGCGGGCGGCCAGTACGTGAACAAGACCGAGTCGGCGGTGCGCGTGATCCACCTGCCGACCGGGCTCATCGTCGCGTCGCAGCAGGAGCGTTCGCAAGCGCAGAACCGCGACGTGGCGCTCGGCATTTTGCGCGCGAAGCTCGTCGCTCGCATCGCCGAGGAGCGCGATCGTAAACTCGAGGATCTTCGGGGCGAACGGCAGGCAAACGAGTGGGGATCGCAGATCCGCTCGTACGTTCTCCAGCCGTATCAGCTCGTCAAGGACCACCGCACCGGCGTCGAGACCGGCAACGTCGCCGAAGTGCTCGACGGGGGGATCGACACGTTCGTCTGGCCCTACCTCCAGCAGCGCCGCGTTCGATCTCAGGAATAAGTGCGCGACAGATTCCTCTGGGCGGGATGCCTGATCTACGCGCTGCTCTTCGCGTGGCTCGGCTCGATCAAGTACGACGCGCACCGCAACCTCGTGGACTTCGGCATCTTCGCGCAGACCGCGGCGAGCGCGTTCGGCTGTTTCTGCAATCCGATCGAGGGCAGCCACTGGGCGTTTCACTTCTCGCCGATTCTCTATCCGGTTGCCGTTGCGGTCGCGCTCGTTCGCACGCCGATCACCCTCGTCGCGCTCCAGGCGATCGCCGGCGCGCTCGTGGCGCCTCCGATCTACGCGCTGGTTCGCTCGCGAAGCGGCGTTGCGATCGCGCGTCTCAGCGCGGTCGTCGTCTGGCTCTACCCGCCGCTCGCAGGACTGATCTTCGGCGACTTTCACGAGAACGGCTTCGCGCCGGCTGCGGTCGCGTGGACGCTCTATGCCTTCGACGCCGGGCTGCTGGGCTGGACCGTCGCCTGCGCGATCGTCACGCTCTCAATAAAGGAAGATCAAGCGATCTTTCTCGCGATCGCCGGAGCGTTGGGCGCCTGGAACTTCCGCGGCACGCGTCGCGGTCGCTTAGCGGCGGGAGTCGCGGTCGCGAGCGCGCTCGTGCTCGTCGCGTTCTTCGGGTTCGTTCAACCGCATGCGGCATCTGCCGCGTCAACTTCGTGGCAGCCGTCGCGCTTCTACGGCTGGGGCCCGGTAAGCGCGCGCGAGCTCGCAGCCGGCATCGGCGAGCGAGCCGGCTTTCTGCTGCTCGCGTTCGCGCCGCTGCTCTTCATGCCGCTCGGCTCGAGCGCGATCGCGCTGGCGGTCGCGCCGCTCGGCGAAGTGCTGCTCTCGCGCATGCCGACGACGTTCACGCTCGGCACGCACTACGCCGGCGCCTGGATCGGATACGTTCTCGTACCGTTCGCGCTGACGATACGCCGCCTGGACGCGCGCCGCGCGCGTGCGCTCCTGCTCTGGTGCATCGCCCTCTGCGTCGTCGAGCTCGCGGTCGCCGATCCGCTCCACCCCGGTATCAACCTTCGTTGGGAGCAGCCGCGCGACGCCGCGCTCGATCGCTTCTTAAAAGAGTTGCCGCCCAGCGCGGCGGTCGCGACGCAGGAAGAGGCCTACACGCATCTCGCGCTCGCCGATCCGTACGCATCGCTGCTGCCGGAGTCACCGGCGGTCGAGGAGCGCGCCTGCTTCGTCGTAATAGACCGCAAGTTTCCGGATTCTCCTCGCCTGCAAGAGTACGGCGACGCGTTGCGGCGCTTGGTGGACGACGGCCGCTACGCGCTGGTGACCGAGCGCGAAGGGATCGAGCTCTATCGCAGCACGAGCAGATGCGCGAGCGCCTCGGCGGCGCGCGTCGGCCAATCGCCGTCCGCTCGCACGACGCGGTGAGGGGCGGCCCAGGGCGACCAGCGCGCGACCTGCAGCGCGTACGAACGTTGCCCGGGAAAGACGGCGACGACCGGCGTTCCAATCGTGCCCGCGACGTGCAACGCGCCGGAGTCGGGCGTCACGATCGCGGGAGCGGCGCCGATCGCAGCCTTCCAAGCTTCGATCTCGGCGAACCGGCTAACCGCTAAACCGGTGGCATCGGCGACGCGCTGCGCGTAAGACGCTTCATTCGCGGCGGAGAGCAGGTGCGGCTCGCCGGTCGCCGCGACGCGGCGGATCATCTCGACGACCTGCTCGAACGGGATGCCGAGCCGTTCCCACTTGTCGGTGATCTGAATGGCGACGCGCTCGTCGGGTTCCGGTTCGCGTTCGAGCACGAGCGGTCGCAGCACGCTCGCATCCCGGGTCGGCGATTCGTCGCCGACGAGATCGCTGCCGAGACGAAAGAGCACCTCGCACTCGTGCGGCGCGCGGCGATCCAAACCCGCGCTGCGGTAGATCGTGCGACGCACGAGGCGCCGCGACCAGATCGTTTTGAACGGCTTGCCCCACGGGTCGGCAAAGCCGACGCTCTTCGGCGCGCCGATCGCGCCGGCAAGACGATAGCCGGCGGGATCCTCGGTTGCGACCAAGACGCAGCCATAGTTCCGCTCGCGCAGCTCGCGGCCGAGCCGTTCGATCTCCGTAAGGTTCGACGTCGCGCTCGAGCGCAACGCGACGGCGCGCGCGACGATCGCTCGCGCCGCGCGGCTGGAGAAGACGCCGGCGCTCGCTTCGCTCAAGAGCACGTCGGCTGCGATCGAACGCCGCTGCAACGCCGCGAGCAGCGGCGTGAGGGCGAGTGCGTCGCCGATGGCGTCGAGGCGGATGATGAGCACCGACGGGGAAACTTCCGGCATGCCGGTTCTTTCCGCCCGGGAATTCCAAGTCGCCTGCCGGAGCCTCTCTCGACCGCGATGATCGCTCGCGACGACGTCGTGACTTTCGACCGTCTCGACGGCTATCGCACCGTGCGCAGCTTCGGGCACGTCTCGGGCAGCGCGTCGCGCCCCCGCAACCGGCTGCGCTCGACCTTTCGCAGCCTCGGCATGTTGATCGGACTTGCCGGAACGGAGTTTTTGAGCGACGCCGAGCAGCTGCGGACCGAGGCGCTCGACGCGCTGCGGCGCGGCGCCGATGCAATGGGCGCCAACGCGGTGATCGGTCTGCAATTCTTCGTCTCCGAGCGGAGCGATGGTTCGTGCGAGGTCGTCGCGTACGGGCAAGCGGTGACGGTGTGCAAGAGCGGCTGAGCCGCCTCGCCGAGGGATCGCTCGCGGCGAACGCGTGCCGTAAGTGCACGATCGGATACGAACGGCGTAACAACGTGTACGGCGAAGGCGATCCGTGCGCGCGCGTCATGGTTGTCGGCGAGGGTCCGGGCGAGACCGAGGACGAGTTGGGCCGCCCGTTCGTCGGGCGGGCGGGACAGTTGCTCGATCGGATGCTTGGCGCGATCGGATTGGCGAGGTCGGAAGTCTACATCTGCAACACGGTGAAGTGCCGGCCGACGGTGCCGGGCCCGAACGGACCGCGCAACCGCGCTCCCGATCAAGAAGAGATGGACAACTGCCGGCCGTTTCTGGACGAGCAGATCGAGATCGTCTCGCCGGAGATCGTTCTCGCGCTCGGCGCGCCGGCCGCAAAATTGTTTCTCGGCCGCGACTTTCAAATCACGCGCATGCGCGGCCGTTGGTACGTCGGGCCGAACGGCATCCCGCTGATGGTCACGTTCCATCCCGCGTATATTCTGCGGCAGACCGGCGGCGAGATCGAAGCCGTGAAGCGTTTGGTATGGGAAGATCTCAAGGCGGTGCGCGCAAAACTCGACGAGCCTGCGGTCGCGGCCGCGCAGGCCGACCCGGAGATCGCGAAGCAGGTGAGTCTCTTTGACGCCGGTTGACGCCTGGCTGAGCGACGTCGTCGCGCGCGCGGGTTTTGCAAGCATCGACGAGTTCGTGCTCGAGTACGGGTTGAAGCCCTATCGCCTGCGCCAACTTTACCACGCCGCAACGAAGGAGCTGCTCGCCGGAGTCGACGACGTGACGACCCTGCCGAAGGAGCTGCGTTCGTCGCTCGTCGCCCGCGGCGTAACCTTTACCGCAATCGAACCGATGACGATTCGACGCTCGCGCGACGGCCAGACGACGAAGGCTCTCTTTCGTCTGCGCGACGGCAAGGAAGTCGAAGCCGTGCTGATGGAGCATCACGGCGACCGCACGACGCTCTGCATCTCCTCGCAGGCCGGCTGCGCCTTCGCCTGTACGTTCTGCGCGACGGGGCAGGGCGGATTCAACCGCAACCTCTCCGCCGGCGAGATCTTCGATCAGGCGTGGTTCTTCGCGCGCCGCCTTGCGGCGGAAAAGAAGCGGATCACGAACGTCGTCTTCATGGGGATGGGCGAGCCGTTCCACAACTACGACGCGGTGATGGGAGCGGTCGCGCTGCTCAACGATCCGAACGGGTTCGGCCTCGGGCACCGTCACATCACGATCTCGACCGTCGGGCTCGCGGACAAGATCGACGCGTTTGCCGAGGAGCAGCTCCAGGTCAACCTGGCGATCTCGCTCCACGCGCCGACCGACGAACTTCGATCGCAGCTCATGCCCGTCAACCGCCGATTTCCGATTCCCGATCTGATGGCGGCGATCGAGCGATACGTCGGCAAGACGCGGCGCAAGGTATTCTTCGAGTACGTGATGCTCGCCGGCATCAACGATGACGACGCCAGCGCGAACGCACTCGCGGCGTTGATGCGCGACCGGCTCTATCACGTCAACCTGATCCCCTACAACACGACGCCGGACGGTTCGTATCGCGCCACGTCCGATGCTCGAATCTGGGAGTTCGCCGCGATCCTCGACGCCGCGCGCGTCGCCGTCACCGTGCGTCAGAACATGGGCCGCGACATCGCCGCCGC
>DATKMJ010000037.1 GCA_035541935.1 Candidatus Binatia bacterium
TACGCGTAGGACTCCGGCACGTTGCCGCTTGTCACGGCTCCATGCCCCGGCGGAGGGCTGGGCAGCGTGAATGCGGCGTTGTTTCCCGGTTTGTCCACCTCGATCAGGTTGCCGCTTGTGTCGTAGAGGTACTGGAGCGTAGCGTTGTCGGGCCGGGTGATGCTGGCGAGCTCGTTGATGGAGGTCCCGGGAATGGTTCCGAACCGCATCGTCAGCGTATCGCCGTCGCTGTGGTTGACGTCGATCCTCGTCACGTTCTCCGACGTCGGTGGTTGCCCGGCTACGTACGAGTAGCCGAAGGTGATGTAGTTGTTCTGATTGCGCGCAAGGATCTCCTGAAGATGGCCCTGCTTCGCTTGGGTCAGCCCTGAGCAACTGCCATTTCCGCTGCCGTACGTATGAAACCAATAGACCGTCCCGTTCGGCTTCGTCCACGCGTACGTGCAATCGGTCGCGTCGGTCGGAGCAAGCGTCGCGTAGATGCCGGCGCACGGAAGCCAGTTCCCATGGCCATCCGAGGTATACGTGCACGCGGCGCCGTCGAGATCGTACACGGTGATCGTATTCGCAGTGGAGTTATAGACGATGTTCGCATCGTAGTTATTCGTCCAGCGGTTACCAAAGATCGCCGGATTGCCGCCGTCGTCGCCGTTGTAATCATGCAGCGACTGCGAATTATACACGCGCTGAAACGCCAGGTCGATCCCCTGCTCGGGGACATCCACGTCGAGCGCCGAGACCAGCCAGTTGCCGGTACCGACGTTGACCATCGCTTTTCCGATGCCGGGGATCGCGCGCTCTTCATAGGTCCACCAATGCTCGACGCCGGTCCCGCTTGCCGATCCAGTAGCCGGCGCCATGATCGAGCGGCGCAGTGCAAGCGGGTCGGCCAGGTGATGGCGCGGGTCGAGCGCGCTGCGGGCGGGCATCGTAGCCGCCTGGCGCACGCCCCGGCGAATCCTTGGACGCAGCGCGCGATGCGTGCTCATTAAGCGGGCCGCGTCGAGCGCCGGTTTGGGAAGGGTGATCGCGGGCTGTGCGGCGTGCATCGCAGCATAGCGATCGCCGCCACCGGTCAGGAGCGCGTAAAGCCGCAAGCTGGTGAGATTCGCCTGCCACGGCGCGCCGCCCGAGGCCAGCGCCGCTCCAGACGACTGACTGGCCATCGATATCAGGAGAACGGTTGCGAGAGAGCGCCCCATCCGGGTCCTCCTCTTGGCGCCGATCAGGGTTCGCAAGCGGCCTATGCCTGGACCTGGCTACTGCCATGCGACCCTCTGCCTTTCTTCGCGCAAAGAGGCGCCTTGTTCCCCCGAGTTGGGGTTCGTGGAGCGCGCCCAAAAAAACCGGGGGCGTTATCCGTAATCCGACCGTGCTCCACGGCCGGATTTCGACGGGGGCACTGGTTGTTTGCAAAGGAGCCACCTCAGGCATATACAGCGCCGGAATGGACTGCGCGACCATCCGCGAGCAGTTCGTTCCAAAACATCGCCCTTGTCAGCGTGGGCAAGAAGCGCCGGCGCGTTTCGGAGCGATCGAACGGAGATTAGATCGTGACAAGAGTGTGCCCGCAGCCGCCGGACCGGACGTTTAAGCCGGCCGGTTCTAAGGCGATAAATTGTGGCGCGGATTTGGGCGACGGACGCTGCTGCTGCCGCGGGGACTCCGACGCGAGCGCCATTGACAGGAGGTCATAATTTCCTCAGCAGGTGGCGCGAGCGCGGCGTAGCGGGCGCGGAACACGGATGTGGAGCGCCCAGCGACCCGAGGCAGCAGCAGCGTCCGTCGCCGAAATCGGCGTTGGTTACGCGTACTTAGCGGTGATCTCTTTGGCTAAAGCGGCGATGCGCGTGCGGGCTGCCGGCGGCGCGACGATTTCCGCTTGCGCGCCCCAGCCGAGGACCCAGCGCACGAGTTCGTCCACGTCGGCGACGCGGTACGCGATCTCGACCGTTCCGTCGTCGCGCTGCGCCACCTCGCGCTCGGCGACGACGCGCGCCGCGATCGCAGCCTTGGCGACGCGCGGAGCGAAGACGACGCGCACCTCGGTCGTCTCGTCGGCGTGCAGCACGCCGCTGATCGACGCGGCGGCGTACTGCTCGATGCTGAAGTCGGTGGGGCGGACGAAGGTCTGGGCGAGCACGCTGGGATCGCTGACGCTATCCACGGCGAACGTGCGCATCCCGCGCCGCGTCTGGTCGTGGGCGACGCAGTAAACGCGCCCGGCGCTGATGACGAAGCCGTACGGGTCCACGGTGCGCGTGCTGGCTTTGCCTTCCTTATCTAGGTAGGAGAACCGCACGCTGCGCGAGGCGCGCTCGGCCGACGAGAGAAGGGCGAAGGCGCGCTCTCCGCGCTCGTCGAGCCTGGTCTCCGAGAGCCGGAACGCGACCGGAGAGGCGGCTTCGACGCGCGCGCGGGCGGTGCGCCCGGCGCTGTCGACGAGTTTCTCGGCGACCTCGTCGATCGAGGCGCCGATCGTCCCGCCGATGCTCGCGCCGAGCGAGCGCAGGGCGACGAGCCCGAAGAGCTCGCCCGCGTTGAGATCGAGACGCTTGAGACTGTAGCCTTCGGAGAAGCGATAGACGTTCGCGGCGCGGTCGAAGTAGAGTGGGAAGCCCGCGTTGGTCAGGATCGAGAGGTAGCGGCGCAGGCTGCGCGTGCTCGGGCGTTTGCCCTCTTCGGCGATGCGGTCCTTGAGGCTCTCGAAGGAGTGCCGCCCCTGATCGATTGCGTTGAGCAATCGCACGAGCAGAACGACCCTCGACTCTCCTTCCGCCGAGCTCACTGCGGCGCCGCCGTCGCCTCGGGTTTCGGGAAGCATCCGTCCGGCGCAGAGATCGGCGGAGCCGCCGGTTGCGGCGCGGTCGCGCTGACGCCGATCTCGGCGGGGAAGAACGAGCCGCCGTCGGTCATCGTCTGCACGACGGTACGATACGTCTGGCCGGGCGCCAGCTCGAACGATGCGATCTGATACGGTTGAGGGAGACGCACGCAGCCAACGTCGACGAGATTTCCGTCGATCAAGAAACTTCCCCGCGCCGGTCCCGCGAGCGGCTTGAAGTAGAGATAGGCCGGTGCGGGCGCGCTTCCCGGATTATCGAGCGTGAGGTCGATCGCGTGGAGCACGCCGTAGTCGCCGTAGTCGTGTCCGGTCGCGGAGCGGTCGGCGTTCTGGGGCGTCGGCTCGGTATCGCCGAGCACGAGCGTCGCGTCGGAACCGCCGGCCGCGAACGTCAGCGCGTCCTTGCCGAAAGCGGCGATCTCGAAGACGCCGGTGCGATGATGCCCGTCGCCGGGAAGGACGGGGGCATCGAGGAACGTGCGCGGATCGGCGCCGGGCGAAAGGCTCATGACGGTAACGACGACCGGGCCGCCGGAGAGCACCTGGAGATCGACGGTTCCGGCGACGAGCTGACGCTGCATCATCGGCACCTCCGCGAGAAGGTACGGCTCGTCTTGCGGGAGCGTGACGACGACGCCCTCGCCGCGCGCCTTCGTCAGCAAGAAATTCTTCGTCAAGGCGTTGCCGACGCTCATCACGTCCATGTTCGGGCCGGCGACGGCGTCGACGAGCTGCACCGAGGTGGGATCCTGCGAGTTCCCCGAGATCGCGACGACGAGCCGGCGCGGATCGCCCGCGTCGTCGTGGTAGTAGTAGAGACGCGCCGGCACCGAGGAGCTCACGGTGCCGCGAAAGAGCACGCCGTCTTGCGTCAGGTGCTCGGGATCGTCGTCGTAGAAGAGCAGGCCGGGCACGAAGGGCGAGAGCGAAAGGTTCTGCACGTTGACCATCGTCGTTCCCGACTGATCGAAGTACGCAGGGTTCCCGCCGATCTGAACGGGCACCGCGATCTGCGCGCTCTCTCCCGGACGCAGCGGGAGCGGCGGCGGCGAGACGGCGCCGATCGTGGTCTGCGCGCCGGGGGCCGCCTGCGTCAGCCGCGCTACCAGGTTGACGGCGCGCTGGGTCAGCCAAGCGGGATCTGCCGGATCGCCCGTGACCGTCAGCGTCGCCTGCGGGACGATCGTCCCCGCGTTAAAGGCGACTCGGATCGTCACGTCTGCCGTCGCGCCGTTCGCATCCACGATGTGGAGCACGTCGTTGCCGGTCGCCTGCGACGCCGTGATCGTAACGTTCGTACCATCGGCGCTCGCGGTCGCGGTCACGAGCTTACGGTCGAGCGTCGTCTGCAGCGGCGGGGCCGCGCCGCTGATGGTGATGACGCGCTGCTGCGCCGGATTGAGCTCGACGCCGGCGGGTGAGACCGTCAGCGAAGCCGCTTGCGCGAGTAGGGTCGCGAGGAGGAGCGTCTTAGGTCACGGCTGGTTCGGGCGAAGGCGCCGCGGGCGGTTCGACCGACGGAATCTTTGCGTACTTCAGTTTCTCGGGATCCTCCGGATCCACGTCGGCGAGAATGTGATCGCCCGAACCGAAGGCCCCCTTGAGCATCTCCTCGGCAAGTTCGTCCTCGACCATGCGTTGAATCGCGCGGCGCAGCGGACGCGCGCCGAACTGCGGGTCCCATCCCTTGCGCGCGAGCAGCACTTTCGCGGCATCGGTGATCTTCAGTTCCATCTCCTGGGCCCGGACCTCGCGAATGACCTTCTCCAGTTCGAGCGTGACGATCTCTTCGATCTGCTCGCGCGTCAACTGGTGGAAGACGATGACCTCGTCGACGCGATTGAGGAACTCCGGACGGAAGGTCTGTTTCACTTCCTCGAGCACGCGGTTCTTCATCCGCTCGTACTGCTTGACTTCGTCCTCCGCCGATAGTTTCTGCGGCCGGAAACCGATGTCTGTCGTCGTCGTCATGCCGGTCGCTCCGACGTTGCTCGTCATGATGATGACGGAGTTCTTGAAGTCGACCTGCCGGCCCTGAGAATCGGTCAGGCGCCCGTCTTCGAGCACCTGGAGCAGCAGGTTGAAGACGTCCGGATGCGCCTTCTCGATCTCGTCGAGCAACACGACCGAGTACGGACGGCGGCGCACCGCCTCGGTCAGTTGGCCGCCCTCTTCGTAGCCGACGTATCCGGGAGGCGCTCCAACGAGCCTGCTCACCGAGTACTTCTCCATATACTCCGACATGTCGATCCGAATCATGGACTCTTCGTCGTCGAAGAGGAATGCGGCGACGCTGCGCGCGACTTCGGTCTTCCCGACGCCGGTCGGCCCGAGGAAGATGAACGAACCGATCGGGCGGCTCGGGTTCTTGAGCCCGGCTCGAGAGCGGCGAATCGCTCGCGTGAGCACGTTGATCGCCTCTTCCTGACCGACCACGCGCTGATGGAGCAACTCGCCCATTTTCAACAGCTTCTCGGTCTCGGCTTGCGCCAGGCGACTGACGGGAATCTTCGTCCACGCGGCGACGATCTCGGCGACGTTCTCAGCGGTCACGCGCAGAATCCTATCGGTTTGCGCCTTGCGGTCGCGCCACTCTTGCTCGAGGTTTGCCTTCTCGAGGCGCAGTTTCTCCTCGCGGTCGCGGATCGTTGCCGCCTTGTCGAACTCTTGGCTCTTGACGACGGCCTCTTTCTCGGCGAGGAGCTTGCGCAACTCGGCGTCGGCCTCGCGAATCGCGGGAGGCGGCAACGTCGCCTGAAGGCGAACGCGCGAACTCGCCTCGTCGATGAGATCGACCGCCTTGTCGGGCAGGAAGCGATCGGTGATGTAGCGGTCGCTGAGCTTGGCGGCCGATGCCAGCGCGTCGTCGGTGATCTGCACCTTATGGTGCGCCTCGTAGCGATCGCGCAAGCCCTTGAGAATCTCGATCGTCTCCGCGACGGTCGGCTCGCCGACCATCACCGGCTGGAAGCGGCGTTCGAGTGCCGAGTCCTTCTCGATGTGCTTGCGAAACTCGTTGAGGGTCGTGGCGCCGATGCACTGCAGCTCGCCGCGCGCGAGCGCGGGCTTGATGATGTTGCTCGCATCGATCGCGCCCTCGGCTGCGCCGGCGCCGACGAGCGTATGCAGCTCGTCGATGAAGAGGATGATCTCGCCGGCCGCGCCGCGGATCTCGTCCATGACGCGCTTCATCCGCTCTTCGAACTCGCCGCGGTACTTCGTGCCGGCGACGAGTCCGGCGAGATCGAGCGTGATGACGCGACGGTCGCGCAGCGGCTCGGGGATGTCGCCCTTGATGACGCGCTGCGCCAGCCCTTCGGCGATCGCGGTCTTGCCGACCCCTGGCTCACCGATGAGCGCCGGATTGTTCTTGGTCCGGCGCGAGAGAATCTGTATGACGCGCTCGATCTCGGTATTGCGTCCGATAACCGGGTCGAGCTTGTTGTCGCGCGCCAACTGGGTCAGATCGCGGCCGTAGGCATCGAGCGTCGGCGTCTTGCTCTTCCCCTTCGGGGTCGCCGGCTGACCTTCGGCGCCGAGCAACGACGTCGTCTGAACGCGAACCTTTGCGGGATCGACGCCGAGATTGGTTAGAACGCGGGCGGCGACGCCCTCGCCCTCGCGGATCAAGCCGAGAAGCAAGTGCTCGGTCCCGATGTAGTTGTGGTTGAGCTGGCGCGCCTCTTCGAATGCGAGCTCGATCACGCGCTTCGCGCGCGGGGTGAAGACCATCTCCTGCTGCACGGTCTGACCGCCGCGTCCGACGATCGCCTCGACCTCTTGGCGAACCTTCGAGAGGTTGACGCCGAGCGACTCCAGGACTTTCGCAGCCAGGCTCTCGCCCTCGGAGATGATGCCGAGGAGGATGTGCTCGGTTCCGATATAGTTGTTTCCGAGGCGCTGCGCCTCTTCCTGAGCCAGCACGATGCTGCGCCGCGCTCGCTCGGTGAAGGGCTCCCACATCGACATCGCTCCGGCTCCTCCTTTCCTCTCTTTACAAGGCTCTAAACGCTTCTCGGCCCAGGAGCAGTTGCGCGTTCCTTTAGCGCGCCCGCCTGGGTTGCCTGCGCTCGGGACGACATCGAACGAGAGGGTTGCCCCTCACCGTGGGAAAGTCCTAGAAGATGCCGACCGTCGAACAAGTCCGCGAAGCGCTCGTCGAAGTCAAAGACCCCGAGCTGAATCTGGGCATCCTCGAGCTGGGCTTGGTCTACGATATCGCGACCGAGGGCGAGAACGGCGAGAACGTCAACGTAACGATGACGCTGACGTCGCCGATGTGTCCGGTCGGGCCGCTCTTCAGGAAATCGGTCGTGGATCGCGTCCTCGCGATCGACGGCGTGAAGAGCGCCAACGTCGAGATCACCTTCATGCCGCCGTGGGACCCCGCGACGATGGCCTCCGACGACGTCAAAGCAATGCTCGGTATCTGGTGACTCTCTCGCTCTGACGCTTCGCGAATGCCGGGACTCGGACACGGTGCCTCGCAGACGCCCGTCGCTCACATCCTGTTCGCTCCTGCTCCGCCACTTTTTACGCTCGCCGCAACGAACGAGAGCCGGCGCTGACGTCATGCTGGGACTCGGACACGGATGACGAGCAGCCTCCAGCTTTTTCGGGTCAGCCACGGATGGCTGCTTCAAAGCTTGCTGACCCGAGTGTTGCTAGTGCGATTCGTACAATGCGGGGCGCGGATAGATGCGCGTTGGGATCTGTGCGAAGGCAGGGTCGCCGCACTGCCAGAGCAAGAACGCATACTCGTCGGTAAGCAGCTCCTCGCTCTGCGCGCGCGACGCGGCGAGAAAACCGTGGCCCGCATCGTAGTCGACGCGTAGGAGAATCGGACGCCCGCTCGTCGTCGCGAGCGAGAGGCGCGCGGCGAGCTTGGCGAGCTGCCACGACGCGACGCGCGGATCGTTATAGCCCGTAATCAGCATGACCGCGGGATAGGCCGTCCCCGGAACGACGTGCTCGTAGGTATCCATTGCATACAGCGCTTTGAAGCCGACCTCGTTCTTCACGCTGCCGAACTCGGGAATATTGGGGGGACCGTTCGGCGAGAACTCCATGCGCATCGGGTTGCTAACGCCGACGACGTCGAGCGCAGCGGCAAAGAGGTGCGGCTGACTCGTGATCGCGCGGCCGATCGTGATGCCGCCGGCGCTCGTCCCCTCTCCGGCGAGATGCGCGGGCGAGGTGTACTTATTCGCGATCAGCCACCGGGCGCAGCCGACGTAATCCTGCCACGTGTGCGGTTTCGTCGCGATCATGCCGGCGCGATGCCATCCCTCGCCGTACCAGCCGCCGCCGCGGACGTGACAGATCGCATAGACACCGCCGCGCTCCAGCCAGGCTATGCGCGTCGCGCTGAACGAGGGCGCGAGCGTGATGCCGTAGGCGCCGTAGGCGTTCAGATACGTCGGATGTGAGCCGTCGAGTACGAGGTCTTTCCGGTACAAGATCGAGAGCGGAACCATCGTGCCGTCGGCGCTGGGAGCCTGCACTTCGGACGACGCGTACGGCGACGTATCCACGTTGGCGAGCGCCTTGAGGTGCGTGTCGGTAACCGCGCCGTTTGCGTCGACGGCGAAATAGAGCAGCGAGTGCGTCCAGCCCGTTAAACTAAAGGTCGCTCCCGCGACGCGGGGGTCTGTCGTCATCGCGTTGACGGCGCCTCGATATGGCAGCGTTATCTCACTTGTCGCGCCGGGCGTCCCGTCGGCCGCGAGAGCGACTCTAGCGATCTTTCCGAACCCGCCGTCGCGCGAAAGGACGTAGAGCCCGTCCGCGGCGACGTCGACGTCCTGTACGATCTGCTTCCCGGCCGGGACGACGCTGCGCGCGCGCGCGAAGTCGGGCGCCGCAAGCGAGGTGGCGACGACCTTGAACGTCGGCGCGTCCTCGTGCGTGAGAAGGTAGATCGTCGAGCCTTTGAGATCGTAACCGACGACCGCATCGGCGGTCGAGGCGATCGGCGTCCACGTTACGGCGGCCGAATCGATCGCGGAGGCCTTCGTCGCGTAGATCGCCATCTCGTTCTGCACCCCGTGGCGCACGATGCCCAGCGTGTATGGGGAGACCGGCGAGCCGATGACGAGCGGAAAGTCCGTCGCCGCGAACGGCACCTTCGGATCGATGCCGTAACCAAAGATTGGGGGGTCCCGGTCGGGATCGCTGCCCAGCACGTGCAGGTACGCGACGGCGCGCGTCTCCTTATCGTTCGCAGATTCGCCGGGCTGCAGTTTCGGAAAGCGCACGTAGTAGAACGAGTTGCCGTCGGGGCGCCAGCTCGTTACGCCGATGTAGTAGGCGCGGTCGATCGCGTCGGGCAAGACGCGCGCGCTCGCCGTCTCGACGACGTGGATGACCGCGGCCTCGGAACCGCCCTCGGAGATGCCGTACGCGACGTAGCGCCCGTCCAGCGACGGCGTGAAGTAGTTGATCGTGTAGTGCGTGCCGGCCGACGCGAGGCTCTGCGGATCGACGAGCACGCGCTCGTCGCCGCCGGCAGCACCGCGCACGTAGAGCTTCGCGCCATTCGATCCGGGCTCGATCTTCAAGTAAAAGTAGTACGGACCGTCCGCCGTCACGCCCGAAACGATGCTCCCCGCGTTGTCGAGTTGCTCGATCCGCTCGAAGAGCGCGTCGCGCCCCGGCCCGAGAAGTCCGAGCACGGTGCGCGCGTAAGCGTTCTGATCCTTGAAGAAATTCGCGACGACGGGATTCTGCATATTCTCGAAGTAGCGGTACGGATCGGTGACCGACGTTCCATACGTCGTATCCGCGTACGGCCGCGTGCGCGGGACGGGCGGCGGCGTCGGGAACGCCTGCGTGGCCGCGAGAAGGGCGAGCGCAAGATATCGTGTCACGCGAACCCCCTTCCACGCCCCGATTCACCGGGCCCTGGTCCTTCGACTGCGCTCAGGATGACACGACGGGCTCGTCCTTCGACTGCGCTCAGGATGACACTGGGAGGGGCACGGCTAAGGCTGGGGTCGTGAAGTCCCGCAGCGAGAAGTACGCGGAGCTACGGGCGAAGCGCGAGCAGTCGCTGGTTCCAGCCGGCGCCGACGCCGTCGTCAAGCAGCACGAGCGCGGAAAACGAACCGCGCGCGAGCGCGTCGAGGCGTTGGTCGACGAGGGTTCCTTCGTCGAGTTCGATCGTTTCGTCGTGCACCGCACCAACGCGTTCGGTCTCGACGAGAAGGAGTTTCTGGGCGACGGCGTCGTCACCGGCCGCGCGACGATCGACGGTCGCCAGGTCTTTCTCTTCTCGCAGGATTTCACGGTGCTCGGCGGGTCGCTCGGCGAGGCCTTCGCCGAGAAGATCTGCAAGGTCATGGACCTCGCCGTGCGCACCGGATCGCCGCTGATCGGCATCAACGATTCGGGCGGCGCGCGCATTCAAGAGGGCGTCGTCTCGCTCGGCGGCTACGCCGAGATATTCTGGCGCAACGTGCAGGCAAGCGGCGTCATCCCGCAGATCAGCCTGATCGCGGGCCCGTGCGCCGGCGGCGCCGTCTACTCGCCGGCGATCACCGACTTCGTCTTGATGACCGAGAAGATCTCGCAGATGTTCATCACCGGGCCGGAGATCATCAAAACGGTGACCGGCGAGGAAGTCTCGTTCGAGGAGCTCGGCGGCGCGACGACGCACGCGACGCGCAGCGGCGTCGCCCATCTCGTCGCGAGCGACGAGGATCATCTCGTCGATATAACGCGCGCCCTCTTCTCCTTCATTCCGCAGAGCAACCGCGAAGCGCCGCCCTCCTTCGATTGCGACGACGATCCGCAGCGCGAGGTCGAGTCGCTCGACGAGCTCGTGCCCGACGCTCCGAATAAACCGTACGACATGCACGCCGTCGTGGACGCGGTGGTGGATTACGGCGACTTCCTCGAAATCCAGCCGCTCTACGCGCCGAACGTCATCTGCGGCTTCGGCCGCGTCGACGGCCGCACGGTCGGCATCGTCGGCAATCAGCCGAACGTGCTCGCCGGCGTGCTCGACACGCGATCCTCCGTGAAGGCCGCGCGCTTCGTCCGCTTCTGCGACGCCTTCAACATCCCGCTCGTCACCTTCGTCGACGTTCCCGGCTTCCTACCCGGCACCGATCAAGAGTACGGCGGCATCATCTTGCACGGCGCGAAACTGCTCTACGCCTTCGCCGAAGCGACGGTGCCGAAGATCACGGTCATCACGCGCAAGGCGTACGGCGGCGCCTACGACGTTATGGCGAGCAAACACATCCGCGCCGACGTCAACCTCGCCTGGCCGACCGCCGAGATCGCCGTCATGGGCGCCGAGGGAGCGGTAAAGACGATCTTCCGGCGCGAGTTGGCGTCGGCGAAGAACGAAGCCGCGAAGATGCAAGAACTGATCGATGAATATACCGAACGCTTCGCCAACCCGTATATCGCCGCGCAGCGAGGCTACGTGGACGACGTGATCGAAGCTCGCCGCACGCGCGGAGCGATTGCAACCGCGCTCGAGATGCTGCGCGAGAAGCGGGTGACGCGTCCCGATCGCAAGCACGGCAACATCCCGCTATGAGCCCGAGAGGAAACCGCTGACTGTGAAACTGTTGGATGGCAAGCGCGCGCTGGTCACCGGCGTCGCGAACCGCTGGTCGATCGCCACGGGCGTCGCGCGCCGGCTCCACGAGCACGGCGCCGCGATCGTGCTGACGTATCAAGGCGAGCGCGTCCAGGACGAGGTCGAGAGGCTCGCTGCCGAGCTGGGCGGGGCGCCGGTGCTCGAGTGCGACGTCTCCAGCGACGCGTCGCTCGCCGCGATGCGCGCTGCGCTGGCCGCGCTGGGTCCGCTCGACGTGCTCGTGCACTCGATCGCCTTCGCCAACAAGGAAGACCTGGCCGGAAAGGTCTTCGACACGTCGCGCCCCGGCTTCGCGCTCGCGCTCGACGTCTCGGCCTACTCGCTGATCGCGCTCGTGAGCGCGCTGCGCGACTCTTTCAACGAAGGCGCTTCGATCATGGCGCTCACGTATCTCGGCGCGACGCAGATCGTGCCGAACTACAACCTCATGGGCATCGCCAAAGCAGCGCTCGAGGCGACCGTGCGATACGTCGCCTTCGATTTGGGCGATCGCGGCATTCGGGTCAACGCGATATCGGCGGGACCGATCAAGACCGCGAGCTCGCGTCAAGTCGGCGGCTTCTCGAAGATCCTCGACGTCGTGCCGCGCGTCGCGCCGCTACGCCGCAACGTTACGGCCGACGACGTTGGGAACATGGCCGTCTTCCTCGCCTCGGACCTTTCGACGGCGGTGACGGCCGACGTGCACTTCGTGGACGCGGGCTACCACGCGATGGGGATGTACCCGCCGTTGCCCTCCGACACCGCCCAGGGTGACAAAGGCAATCGTAATTAAGAAAATTCTCGTCGCGAACCGCGGCGAGATCGCGGTGCGCGTCATCCGCACGGCGCGCGAGATGGGGATCGCCACCGTCGCCGTCTACTCCGAGGTCGACCGCGGCGCGCTCCACGTACAGCTCGCGGATGAGTCCTATCCGCTCGGGCCGCCCGCTCCGTCGCTGAGCTATCTCGACGCCGAGAAACTGATCGGCGTCGCACGCTCCGCAGGTGCCGACGCGGTACATCCGGGCTACGGCTTTCTAGCGGAGAACGCCGGCTTCGCGCGGCGCGTCGTCGCGGAAGGCTTGACGTGGATCGGCCCGCACGCGGATGCAATCGATGCGATGGGCGACAAGCTGCGCGCGCGGCGCGCGATGCACGAGGCCGGCGTGCCGCTCGTCCCCGGTGCGGTCGATCCGCTCGCGGACGTCGCCGCGGCGCAAGAGGCGGCGTGGCGATACGGTCTGCCGCTCGCGCTCAAGGCCGCCGCCGGCGGCGGGGGCAAGGGCCTCAAAGTCGCCCGCTCGCACGACGAGATCGCGTCGGCCTTCGAGACGGCGCGGCGAGAGGCCGAGGCATATTTCAAAGACGCGACCATCTACGCCGAGCGCTATCTCGAGAACCCCAAGCACGTCGAGTTACAGCTGCTCGCCGACAAACACGGCAACGTCGTTCACGTCGGAGAGCGCGACTGCTCGCTGCAACGCCGCCATCAAAAGCTCTGGGAGGAGGCGCCGGCCGCAATTGCCGCGAGCGTGCGCGAAGCGATGCGCGAGGCGGGCGCGCGCGCCGCACAGGCGATCCGGTACGACTCGGTCGGTACGATCGAGTTCCTCGTCGCCGGCGACGCCTTTTACTTTCTCGAGATGAACACGCGCATTCAAGTCGAGCACACCGTCACCGAAGCGATCTCGGGGCTCGATCTGATCCGCGAGCAGATACGCGTCGCCGCCGGCGAGCCGCTCGGTTACGCGCAGGGCGCGATCTCGTTTCGCGGCTGCGCGATCGAGGCCCGCGTCAACGCCGAAGATCCGGCGCAGGAGTTCCGCCCGGCTCCCGGCGCGATAACGGAGTATCGCGAGCCCGGCGGGCTCGGCATCCGCATCGACTCCGCGGCGTTTGCCGGATGGACGATCCCGGCCCAATACGATTCGCTGATCGCAAAGCTCGTCGTCTGGGCGCCCGATCGCGCCGGCGCGATCGCACGTCTCCGGCGCGCGATCGACGAGTACGTCGTCGAGGGCGTACCGACGACGCTTCCGCTGCTGCGCGCGCTCTGCGACCACGGCGCCGTGCGGGACGGATCCTACGGCACGGCGACGCTCGAAGCGTTCGCGCGCGCGTGGGAGCCTCCGCAACGGGACGGGCGCGCGCCGCGGCGCGCTCCCCCGGTGGGACGCCGGACGGCGCCGCGTCTCGGATCGCTGCGCGGAGGCGGGGCCGCGACGACCGGAAACAGCATCGTTTCGCCAATGCACGGCCTCGTCGTCGAGATGCGCGTCGCGAAGGGCGATGCGGTAGCCGAAGGCGACATCGTCGCGGTCATCGAGGCGATGAAGATGATGAACGAGATTCGCGCGCATCGGGGCGGCGCCGTTCGCGCCGTCGTCGCGGGTCCCGGATCGAGCGTCGAGCGCGGCACGCCGCTGGTCACCTTAGAATGAGGGACGTCAACGACTCCGGCATCCCGATCCGGCCCGTCTACGACGAGGTCGAGGGGGCGCACGATCTCGGCGAACCCGGAGCGTTTCCCTACGGACGCGGCATCCGAAAGGATATGTACCGCGGGCGTCTCTGGACGATGCGGCAGTACGCCGGCTTCGGAACGGCCGCGGTTTCGAACGCGCGCTACCGTTATCTCTTGGAGCGCGGCCAGACCGGCCTCTCCGTCGCGTTCGACCTGCCGACGCAACTCGGCCTCGACTCCGATGCGCCGCAGGCTCGCGGGGAGGTCGGGAAAGTCGGCGTCGCGATCGACACGATCGCCGACATGGAGACGCTCTTGCACGGGGTCCCGCTCGACCGCGTCACGGTCTCGATGACGATCAACGCACCGGCGTCGATCCTGCTGGCGCTGCTGCTCGCGGTCGCGCGCCGTCGCGGCATCCCGTTCGAGAGGCTCGGCGGCACCGTGCAGAACGACGTGCTCAAAGAGTACGTCGCGCGCGGCACCTACATCTATCCGCCGGGGCCCTCGATGCGGCTCGTCACCGACGTCATGGCGTATTGCGCTCGAGAGGTTCCGCAGTGGAACGCGATCTCGATCTCGGGCTACCACATCCGCGAGGCCGGAGCGACCGCGGTCGAAGAGATCGCGTTCACGCTCTCCAACGGCAAGGCGTATCTGCGCGCGGCGCGCGACGCCGGGATTGCGCTCGACGAAGTCGCACCCCGCATCTCATTCTTCTGGAACGCGCACAACGATTTTTTCGAAGAGATCGCCAAGTTTCGCGCGGCGCGCTATCTTTGGGCGCACATCACGCGCGATGAATTCGGCTGCCGCGATCCGCGCTCGCAGATGCTTCGCTTCCACGCGCAGACGGGCGGCTCGACGCTCACCGCGCAAGAACCGGAGAACAACGTCGTTCGCGTGACGATCCAGGCGCTGGCGGCGGTCCTGGGCGGAACGCAATCGCTGCACACGAACGGAAAAGACGAAGCGCTCGCGCTGCCGACGGCCGAGAGCGCGAAGGTCGCGTTGCGGACGCAGCAGATCATCGCGTACGAATCGGGCGTCGCCGACGTCGTGGACCCGATCGCGGGATCGTACTACGTCGAGTCGTTGACGAACGAGTTGATCGGCCGGGCGCGCGCCGGCATCGAAGAGATCGACGCAATGGGCGGCAGCATCGCAGCGATCGAGAGCGGCTGGATGCAGGCTCGCATCGCCGATTCGGCCTACATCGCCCAACAGGCCGTCGAGCGCGGCGAGCGCGTCGTCGTCGGCGTCAACCGATTTGCGGAGAGCGAGGCGGGCGGCGAGATCGCGTTGCAACGAATAGACGAGCGCGTCGAGCGCGAGCAGGTCGAGCGCCTGGCCGCGTTTCGAGCCGGCCGCGATCGCTCGGCGATCGAGACGCATCTCGCGCGGATCCGCTCCGCGGCGGGCGGTACGGAAAATCTCATGCCGCTGTTCGTCGACGCGGTCGATGCCGGCGTAACGCTCGGCGAGATCTGCGACGTGCTGCGCGACGTCTTCGGCACCTACCGTTCGAGAGAGGTGGTCGGTTAGTGGAGATCGATCACGTCGCCGTCGTCGTCAAGGATCTGGAGGCCACGCTGCGTCTCTACACGCGCACCCTCGGCTTCAAGGAAGTCTACCGCGAGGTGATCTACGACCAAGGCGTCGAGGCGGTCGGCCTGCAAGCCGGCGACGCCTTCGTCGAACTGCTGCTGCCGCTCGACGAGGCTTCGCCGATCGCGCGTTACCGCGGCGACGCACCGAGCAGGCTGCACCACACGGCCTACCGCGTGCCGGACATCGAGGCCGCGCTCGCAAAGCTGCGCTCGCAAGGCGTGCGCCTCATCGACGAGCGGCCGCGCAAAGGTGCACACGGTAGCTTGATTGCTTTCCTCCACCCGAAGGCGACGGACGGCGTACTCATCGAACTCGTCCAGCGTTGATTTCGGGAATCCTCGATCGGCGCCGCCGCGCGCTGTTCTGGTCTACGATCGCATCGGCGGCCTTCCATATCACCTTCCTGACGCTCCTCTTCTACGCCGTGGCGCGTATCTTCGTTCCGCGCGGCACGCCCGAGGTCGTCATGCAGCGCACGGTGGTCACGATTCAAACTGCGGCGCCGTCGACGCCGGCGCCGCAGCGCATCTCGCACCCGATCCATCAGCACGAGTCGTCGCCCGCGACGACGCCGCGCCACGAGCTAGTAAAGGAGGTCGTCGCGCAGGCTTCGCCCGAGCCGCCCCTGCACCGCGTCGTGGTTCCTTCGAGACTCGAGCGCGACGAAGCGGGCTTCGCGAAAGAAGTCGCGCAGCTCAACGCGCAGAACGACCCGCACGCGATTCCGACGATCGATCCCGCCTCGCGCGAGTCCACGAGCAAGACGTACGCGTTTCAGATCCCATCGTCGCTGCGCGGCCAGACCGACGGAAACGGCATCATCACGCCGGTGCAGAGCTGGCACGATGCCGGCCGCGACTGCTACTACGGGCGCTACGAGTACACGTATCCGGACGGGGCGACGGAGAGCGGAAACATCGTCTGGCCGTTCTGCTTCGAACCCGGATCGGATCCGTTCAAGCAGCCGCCGCACCCAATTCCGTTTCCCTTGCCGCCGATCGGCTTTCGATTGCCCTCGGACGCCTCGCTGCCGCCGATCGAGAAGAACGTCTACGAGCAGTGGGCCGGCAGCAACGGCGTCTCAGCGCCGTAGCAACGGCGTCGCTCCGAGCCCGTTGAGCACGAACTGCACGGCCAACGCGGCCAGAATGATGCCGAGCAGACGGCTGATGACGTGAATTCCGGTCGTCCCGATCACGCGCTGCAGGAGCGACGATCCGCGCATGCAGAGCCACGTCACGAAGAGCGCGGTCGCGTACGCCGCCGCGACGACGACGAGTTCGAGGCGATCCCCGTGCGAGAGATTCACGAGTAGCAGCACGGTCGCGATCGTTCCGGGACCTGCGATCATCGGGACCGCGAGCGGAAAGACCGCCGGGTTCTCTCCCGCGGCCGCCTCGCGTTCTTCGGCTTCGGTGCTCTTGGCTCGCGTTGGCCGCGCGAAGAGCATGTCGATCGCGATCAGGAAGAGCAGAATGCCGCCGGCGATCATGAAGGCCGGCAGCGTGATGCCGAGGTAATCGAGGATGACGCGGCCGACGACGCCCATGAAGACGATGACGCCGGTCGCGACCAGGACCGCCTGATCTATGATCTGATTCCGGCGCTGCGGCGAGACGCGCGCCGTCGTCCCGAGCGTCATCGGAATCATGCCGATCGGGTCGATGATCGTGAATGCGGTCGCGAATGCGGTGGCGACGAACCGGACGTCCATGCTGCGACAGGGTATCGTTTAATGAAGGCAAACGTCAAGCGCGTGAACCGCGCGGTCAACGTCGCCGACCTGCGCCGGCTCGCCGAGCGGCGGCTTCCGCGCGTCGTCTTCGATTATATCGACGGGGGCGCCGACGGCGAGGCGACGATGCGCGAGAACTGCCGGGTATTCGAACGCGTGACGTTCCAGCCGCGCAACGCCGTGGCGAACGCAGCCTGCAACCTCCGCACGACGGTCCTGGGTACGCAACTCGAGCTGCCCTTCTTGCTCGCCCCCGTCGGCAGCAGCCGGCTCTTCTATCCGCGCGGCGAGTGCGCCGTCGCGGCGCAAGCCGCGGCCGCGGGAACGGCGTACGTCCTCTCGACGCTCTCGGGCTGCCGTCTCGAGGAGGTCCGGGCCGCGTCGAGCGGACCGCTCTGGTATCAACTCTATTTGATCGGCGGACGCGACGTCGCGAGCGCGGCGATCGCCCGCGCGCGCGACGCCGGCTATCGTGCGCTCGCCGTCACGATCGACACCGCCGTGTCCGGGCAGCGCGAACGCGACGTTCGCAACGGAGCGAAAGAGCTTTTGAGCGGAACGCTTTCCGAGAGGCTGCCCTACGTGGCGCAGATCGCCGCTCGCCCGCGATGGCTCTTCGGTTTCTTGCAAGACGGCGGTTTGATGAGTTTTCCCAACGTCGTAATTGACGGGAAGCCCATGCCGTACGCGGACGTCGGCGCGGCGCTCGAACGCTCGACGGTCTCCTGGAGCGATCTCGGCTGGATTCGCGAGATTTGGCGCGGTCCGATCGTGATCAAGGGCGTGATGACGCCGCACGACGCGCGGCTCGCCGTCGAGGCGGGAGCCGACGCGATCGTCGTCTCGAACCACGGCGGGCGTCAGCTCGACGGCGTCGCGTCGACGCTGCGCGCGCTCCCCGCCATCGTTGCGGCCGCGGGCGGACGGACGGAGATTCTCCTCGACGGAGGGATTCGGCGCGGAAGCGACGTCGTGAAGGCGCTCTGCCTCGGCGCTCGCGCGGTGCTGATCGGCCGTGCCTACGCCTACGGTCTCGGCGCCGCGGGAGGCGCCGGCGTCGCCCGAGCCATCGAGATCCTGCGCGAGGGCATCGTGCGGACGCTCCGGTTGATCGGCTGTCACGACGTCGGCGCACTCGACGCGTCGTACGTCGAGTACGAGCGCTTGTAACCAGCTCGGTTTAGGTGGGGGAGCGAGCCGGCGCTTCCCGAATCTCGAGGCTCTGGGATTTCCCCTCGTTCCGGTTACCGCTAAGGAGGCTTATCAAATGCGATCGTTCTCGACGGCCGCGTGCGCTCTCGTCGCCGCGGCTCTACTCGCCGGCTGCTCCGGAAACACGTCCCAAATGACGCCGGCGGGGCCAAGCACCGTCGGCCAGCTATCGAAGAGCTCGCACCACCACAATCAAAGACCGCACTGGACCTACCCGGCAAACCTGTGGGACAACCGGGACGCGGTCGTTCCGAGCTATCGAGAGCGGCTCAATTCGCTTCGCTATAACGGCGGCGCGACCGGCGGTATCTACGTCAACCAGTTCTATGGAACGGCAATCAACGGCTACGAGCACAAGAACACGGCGAACAACCCGCCGATCTGCACGGTTTCGACCGGCGCCGTCGACATCAACGGAATCTCCGTTGACGGCAAAGGGAACCTCATCACGCCGTACGGCGAAGGCTACACCGGTTACGGAAGCATCGTCGTCTGGCAGGGACCCGGGATGTGCGGAACGATGCTCGGAAGCGTCACCGACACGTACGGACAGCCCTCCGATGCGTACAGTTTCGATGCGCAGAACGGGACGATCGTCGTCGCGAACATCTTCGACACCGGCGGCGCGGCCGGCAGCGTCTCGGTCTGCACGCTCTCAGGCGGCTGCACCGCGAATCTCACCAACGCGGGGATGTACAAAGTCGCCGGCGTCGCGATGGACAAGAAGGGCAACTGCTGGGCTTCGGCCGAGGACTACTCGGCAACCGCGACCCTGACGTACTTCGCGGGCTGCACCGGATCCGGCGAAGCGGCAACGGGGTTCATGAACCTTGACTACGGCGGCCTCGACTTCGATAAGAACGGCAATCTCCTCTCGGTCGACAAGACGGGGCAACAGCTGTGGGTCTACTCGGGATGCAACCCGAAGTGCACCGTCGTCGGCGGCCCGTTCCCGCTCGAGGGCGAGTCGGTATTCGGGGCGGTGAACAAACAGTCCATGGCGTTCGTCGCCGGCGACACCGGAAACGGAACGGCCGACGTCTACTACTACAGTCCCACCTCGCTGACGTACTGGTACAGCATCAGCAACGGCCTGACCGCGAGCGAGACGGTCGAAGGCGTGGATTACAACCCGAGCTCGAAGTAAGACGGCTCCAGCGTCCCTTGCCTACGACGGGGTGTCCGGTTCTCACCGGGCACCCCGTTACTTTACGCTGCTAAAGGGCGTCGTCCACCAGATCATGCCGGCCCAACCCGGCTTGTTGTACGACGAGAAGTACTCCTCGACGTAGACGCGCAGAAAGCGCGCGACCGGATAGTTGACGTCGATGTTTGCGGTTTGATTCAGCGCCCCCAGCGAGTTCGTCCACTCTTTCCGAAACGAGAGGAGTCCCTCGTTGAAGATCGGTTGGTAGAGCTCGAGCGTCTGCGCGGTGCTCGGCGTCGGGCCGATCGGCGCGAGCGCTCCGTTCGGCGACGTGTTGAAGCCCGGATTCGCATCGTGGGCCATCTGGTAGATAGCGAGAATGCCGGGTACGCCGTTCGAGGGGTCGCGTTCGACGTACGGCGCAAACGCCCAGTACTGATCGGTGCCGCCTTCGGTCAAGGGCCACGAGCCGCGCGCGCCGTAGACACCCGCTTCGACCGGATACTGCGGGTTCGCATACGCGAGCTTGTATTGGAACGTGTGGTCGGTCTCGGCAAAATCGCTGCTCGCGCCCCATTGCGATACGACCGTTCCGCCCTCGTACATGTAACCCGCTTCGAGATCGAGGCTCCCTTTGATGTAATCGATCTTCGTACCCCAGCGATTGGCATCGAGTTCGTACGGGTGCTCGCCGACGACGATCTCCGGCGTCGTAAAGCCGGCCAGATCCATCCATTGGCTGTACGGAGAGGGAGCCGGCGCTTCGATGAGCCCGACGAAGAGATGACCGTCGCGATGGAACAAATTGTTATACGTCGCCCAGAAGGTGTCGAGGTCGCCGGCTTGATTGTTCTGCAAGATCCATTGCTGAAAGTGGTAGGTGACGTCGTCGCCCAGGTAGCCGACGGCGTGGATCGCCATGTTGCCGGCGGCCCAGCGGGGCGCGCCGTTCACGTCGTAGTTCACGCTCTGATCCCACCAGATCGGCAGCGCGCGTCTGAGCACGTGCGGATCGAGCGATGCGTAGCCGGTGCGCTGCACGTAACGGCCGTAGGTGTTGAGTGCGGGGACCTGCGTGTGGCAAACGTTGCATTTCACGCCATACGCTTGGGCGAAGACCGGCATCGCAACGGCGGTGCCGGGCCAGGCCGCCGCGAACGCGATCGCCGCCGTCGCGACGGACGCACGGATCCCGCGCGGACTCACGGCACGACGTTCACGGTCAAGGTCATATTGGCGTGGCCGGCGCCGCAGACGACCGCGCAGTGGAGCACGTAGGTACCGGCCTTCTTCGGCGTGACGTTCACGCTCGTGAACGAACCGGGGGTGATTGTCGTTAGAGGTATGCCTAAGTCGTCGGATTGGAGGCCGTGGACGCCTTCGCTCGACGTCAGGCGCAGCGTCGTCTGTTGGCCGACGTGCAACTCGATCGTCGACGGCGTGAACTTCCAGTTTGACGCGACGATATCGATGCTCGGATGAGCGGTCAGCGGGGCGGGAATCGTTAGGATTGCGATGGCGAGCGCGATCGTCGAGATCGGCAAATGGCTCTTCATAATTCGAGGCTAGCCGCGGGGGGTGAATATGCTGAGAACGCCTTCTTGGAATCTTCCCGGGCGCGCGCCCCCTTGGGCCGCCAAGATGGGGGAGCGACCCTTCTCCCGCCGAACTACCCCGGGACCCGGGGGATCCCCGGCAACATTTCAGCTACTGCTAAGGAGAGACTCTATGCGATTGCTATCAACAGCGCTGTGCACGACAGCCGCTGTGGCGCTCCTCGCGGGCTGCTCCGGGAATATGACCGGGACGACCCCTGGGACTGGCAGCACCGGGACACAATCTCAGTTTTCGAGTCATGGAAAGCATATACCGCACTGGTCGTATCCCGCGACCGTCGTTCCTCAAGGGATGGCGCCGATCGGCATGCAGTCCATCAGAACTCGCCCGGAAATCAAAAAGAAGCATTCCTCTACCGGCGGGATCTACGTGAGCCAATTCTATGCGGGTCTCATCAACGGCTACCCGCACAAGAACACGTCGAACGGCCCGCCCACGTGCAGCCTCACGGCGAGCTATCCGAATAACATCGCCACCGACATGGTCGGTAATCTGATCGATCCCGACGGCGGCAGCCGTTCGGTCATCGTCTACAGCGGCCCGGGCATGTGCGGTTCCGAGCTCGGATCGTTCTCCGACTCATACGGCCAGCCGTCCGACGCGGCCAGCAGCAATGCTTCGACCGGAACGATCGCCGTCGGAAACATCTTCGACAACAGCGACGCTCCCGGCAGCATCTCGGTCTGCACGCTCGCAGGCGGCTGCACGGCCAACCTGACGAACCCGAACATGTACGAAGTCGCCGGCGTTGCCATGGACAAGAGCGGCAACTGCTGGGCTTCGGCCGTTACCTCCGGCGGCACCGCGACCCTCACGTACTTCGCGGGTTGCACCGGCGCCGGTGAAGCGGCGACCGGGTACCTCAACAGTTCGTACGGCGGCCTCGATATCGACAACAACGGCAACCTGGTCTCGATCAGCTACTCCTCCAGCCAGGTCTACGTGTACTCGGGCTGCAACCCGGGGTGCACCGTTGTGGGCGGTCCGTTCACGCTCCAAGGCGAGGCGGTCTTCGGCCACCTGAACCGTCAGTCGATGACGTACTGCACCGGCGACTTCCTCAACGGAGAAGCCGACGTCTACTACTATAGCCCGACGTCGTTGACGTACTGGTACAGCTTCAATAACGGAATGGATGCCAGCGACGACGTGGAAGGCTGCGCGTACAATCCAGCCTCGAAGCAATAACGCCTAACATCCCAACGGGGAGTAAACGGCAGGGTGACCGGGAGACCGGTCACCCTGTTTCGTTTGCGACCCTCTCTCAGATGTTCGGCGCGAGCCCGGCCTCGATGCCCGCTTCGAAGGTCCGGTTCCACGGAAGATCGATCGTCATCGCGGCGATGTGATAGCCGGGGTCGAGCTGCGGCAGAATCGCTCCGGCGTACTCCCAGAGCAGCGCGCTCTCGCGCCGCTCGAGCGACGCCGCAACCTCCGGCGCGAGCAGCGTATGATCCGTAATTCCTTGCGCGGCGAGCGTCGCGTTGAGATCGGGGCGCACTACGTCGTGAAACGCATAGTCGTCGAGGAAGCGGACGAACGTGAACGTGCGGTGGGCGAGCGCGTCGTAGGTCCGCATGCGGCGTCCGGCGCCCGCGGCAATCGCTTCGGCCAGAGCGCAGCCTACCGTGTTCGCGTTGGTGTTCCACGATGCATACGCATCGAGACGCGCGGCGAGCCCTGAGGATAGAATGCTCCTGGCGAAGGCCGCCTGATCGCCGTACGACGTCAGATACGAGAGATCGGCGAGCGCGACGGAGCGGCCGGCGGCCGCGTCGCCTGCCATCGCCGCTGCGAACGCGTCGTCTCGATCCGCGCTCGTCTTTGGAATCCGCACGTAGAGCACGATCTCCGGCGCGCCGTCGTCGCGCACGCCGCCGCATAATCGGATCAGCGCATCTATCGCGGTCGAAACGGGCGCGTACTCGATCGGATCCTGATACGACGCCCCGTCGGGCGTGGAGTATCGCACGGCGACGCGAGGTTGCCACGCCGCAGAGCGCGCGATCGCACGCGCGACCAGCGCCATCCCCAGCTCGTCGGCGCCGGGCTCGATGGAGGCGCGCTCGGTGAGGTTTTGCGCGGAGAGCTCGGCCTGCAAGAGCGCGACCTCCCGCACGTGCAGGCCGGCCGGTCCGGCGTCGTCCTGGCCGAGAACCAGCCGGTCGATCGTGCCTGCGGCGGTCATTTTCAGCAGGAGCCGGTCGACGGCCACGTCGCGGGCCCGCGTGGCGAGGTATGCCTCGAGCGTCGCGGGACCGATCGCCTGCGCGAGTTGCTGCGCGCGCGCCGCTTCGCTCGGAAGCGGGGGATCGTGCAAGCCGGCATACTCTTGCAGGTACGTCCAAGCCGGATACGCGGCGAAGAACGGCGTCCCCGCCGGAACGCCGGTTGGGGCGAGGCGCATGATCGTCCCGAAGGTGCCGATCCACGCCTTCGGACGCCGCGCGCGCAGATGTTCGATCTCGCGCAGGCGCGAGTACGCGTCGGCGTACGAGACGCCCGGGACGCGCGACGCGATCAAGCCGCCGTACGCGAGCATGTCGGACGAGATGACGAACGCATCGCTGCGCGCGTGCGCCGCTTCTCGATTGAGCCACGCAATCAAGGCATCGGATCGTCCGGGATCGAGCCCGCGGCCGAGCAGTCGAGGCGGCGGAGCGTCGACGGCGACGCCGGCGATTCGGCCGAGCATCACCGGCAGTTGCGCCGTCACCGGCCGATCGTCGAGCGGAAGAAAGACGATCGTCGCAAGAAAGAGCGCGAGCAACGGCATCAGAGCAGCCGTCGAAGGACGCCGCCATGGCGTTCGAGCAGCGCGCGCGCTTCCGTCGCATCGAGCCCGCGCCGTTCCATGACGATCGCAACCTTGACGCCGCCACCGGCCGCGTCGAGCAGTTCGCGGGCGCGGCGCTCGTCGACTCCCGCGATCGTTCGAACGAGGCGCAGCGCGCGCCCGCGCAGTTTCTCGTTCTCGGCGACGAGATCCACCATGAAGTTATCGTAGACCTTGCCGAGACGGATCATGATCGCGGTCGAGAGAGCGTTGAGCGCGACCTTCTGCGCCGTACCGGCCTTCAGGCGCGTCGAGCCCGTCAGCGCTTCCGCACCCGTATCGAGAACGACTCGATCTCCAGCGGCACGCGCGAGCGAGGAGCCGGCCGCGGAGGTTATCGCGAGGGTATACGCGCCGGCGGCGCGGGCTCGCACGACCGCTCCCACGACGAACGCCGCCTCGCCGCTCGCGGAGATCCCGACAACGGCGTCGCACGGCGCACACCGGTCCATCGCCGCGCCGCCCGCCGCTGCATCGTCTTCGGCGCCTTCGACGGCGCGCGTCAGCGCCTCGGTCCCTCCGGCGACGTGCGCGCACACGAGATCGGGCGGCGTTCCGAACGTCGGCGGCATCTCCGCCGCATCGAGCGCGGCGATGCGCCCGCTGCTCCCGGCGCCGACGTAGTGCAGTCTACCGCCGCGCTCGAGCCGTCGCGCGATCTCGTCAACGGCGCGCGCGAGCGCCTCGTTCTGCGCGAGCACCGCTTCGACCGCGTCGCGCTGCTCGGCAACGAGGAGTTCGACGAGCGCGGGCGTGCTCAACAGGTCGAGCCCGGCGCTGCGTTCGCTGCGCGCCTCGGTCGGCGGAAGATCGCTCACGTCCGAGCACCGCATTCGCCCGCGACTTTCGCGAGCAGGTCGCGCAATCGGCGCGGCGCGATCGCGCCGAGCACGACGCCGCGACTCGCTCCGGTCGCCGCGGGCACGTTGGCGATGCGCTCGCGCAACGTCTCGTATCCGAGAACCGCGAACGCAATCGCCTCTTTCGCATCAGCCGCAATCCCCATCGCATCCGACGTTTCGACGCGCGCGCCGCCCAAGCGTGCGCCGATCCGCGCCAAGAGCGAGCGATTTCGCGCGCCGCCCCCCGAGGCGACGACGAGCGCGCCGGAAAAGCCCGCGCCGGCGATCGCTTGCGCCGCCGACGCCGCGGTCAGCTCGGTCAGCGTCGCCGCGCCGTCTTCGAGCGAGAGCGCGGCGAGCGCGTCGCGATGGAGCGCAAGAAATTGCGCGCCGAAACGCTCGCGTCCGGTCGTCTTCGGCGGCGCAGACGCGAAGTACGGATCGGAGAGCATCGCGGAGAGCAGCGCCGCGTTCACGCGCCCGCCGGCGGCGAGCGCGCCGTCCCGGTCGAAACCTCGCTCGCCGCCGGTGCGCTCGCGGACGAAAGCATCGAGAAGCATGTTGCCGGGGCCGGTGTCGAAAGCGATCGTCTCGCTCGCGGCGGCGCCTCGCCGCAACAGCGAGACGTTTGCGATTCCCCCCAGGTTGAGAGCGACCCGGTCTTCTGCTTCGCTTCCCAAGAGCAGCGCGTCAACGTAGGCGACGAGCGGCGCCCCTTCCCCGCCCGCCGCGCAATCGGCGCTGCGGAAATCGTAGCAGACCGTCGCATCGAGCGCCTCTCGGATCGCGAACGGATCGCCGGCCTGCAACGTCACGTGCGCGGCGCCGTCGTGCCAGAGCGTCTGGCCGTGCGACGCTACGTAGCCGAGAGCCTCGCCGCCGGCGACGCCGCGCGCGGAATCGGCGAAGGCGAGACCGAGCCGGCGGTGAAGCCTCGCGACCGCGGCGACGCTCCCGGCGTTCGGGGGCAGCGCCGCCGCCAGGTCGTCGCGCAGATCGTCGTCGAACGGCCGCGTCTCAAAGCGCAGCAGCTCGATCGCGTAGCCGGAGGCGCGCGGTGCGATCTCAACGAGAGCCGCATCGACTCCGTCGAGCGACGTTCCACTCATTACGCCGACGGCGCGCATCAGGCGCCATGCTCGGCGACGATCGCATCGTAGAATCGCGCTCGCAGATCCCGGATGTCGTTGCGGCCGAAGTAGACGGCGTTGGTCAGCAGCACGCCTTGAAGGTCGCGCGCGGGGTCGGCCCAGACGCTCGTGCCGACGAAGCCGGTATGGCCGAACGTCGCGGCGTCCATATGCGCGCCGCACGAATTCTCATCGCTCGTCTTCAACGCCCAGCCGAGACCACGCCGCAGGACGGGATCGTAGGCTCGTTCCGTGACGGCCTCGCGCACGAGCCGTTCGCCGATCGCGTACCGGCCGCGACCGTGCAGCGTCCCGAGGTAGATCTCGGTCAGCGCGCCGACGTCCGCCGCGGTACCGAAGAGGCCCGCGTGCCCCGCGACGCCGCCCATGAGGTGCGCCTTCTCATCGTGAACGAAGCCTTGCACGCGACCGCGCCAGCCATCGTCTTCGGTCGCGGGAATCTGCGAGCGCAGCGTCGCGGCCGGACGGTAACGGACCGAAGACGGGAATCTCTGCGCGACCAGAGCGGCGAGAGAACGGCCGGCCGTACGCTCGAGGACTGTGCCGAGCGCGATGAATCCAAGATCGCTATAGATAACACGTTCGCCCGGCCGCGCGAGCAGCGGCGCGCGCAGCGCGAACGACTCGACGTTCTCGTCGAGAATCGCGCGATAATCGGCGCCCGAGTTCATGCCCGACGTGTGCGAGAGGAGCATGCGCGCGGTGATCGCGGCGTGCGGCGTGCCGATCCATTCGGGAAGGGCGCCGGTCAACGGCGCGTCCAGTTCCAAGCGACCGGCGGCGACGAGCTCGAGCACGAGCGTCGAAACGAAGAGCTTCGTCAGCGATGCGAGATCGAAGAGCGTGTCCGCGAAGACGGGACGCGCGCGTTCGTCGTCGCGAGTCGCGCCGTAGGCCCGTTCGAAAACCGGCCGGCCGCGACGCTCGACGCGCGCCACCGCCGCGGTGAACTCCGTTCCGCATGCCTCGCGCAATACGCGATCCGCGCTCTTCACGAGGGTCCGGTGCTGAAGATCGCGTCGGCGAGGCCGCCGATCGAGGCGGCGTCGTCGCCGTAGACGAGCAGCAGATGGCGCGCTCGCGTGAAGACGGGCGCGCCGGCGCGCTCGAACGCGACGACGACCGCGTCGGGATACGCATCGAGGATCCGCGCGATCGCGCCGGCTCGTGCCGGATGACGATCCGCTCCCCGCGCGAGAACGAGCGGACGGCGTCCGCTCCGCTCGATTCGCGCGAGCGCGGCATCCGTCTCCTCCGGAGCGGGATCGCCGGCCGCAACGACCTCGTCGAGCGCCGGCGCCTCTCGGCGGAGCGCGGTCGCGCCGCCGAACGCAACGGCGATCGCCGCAACCGGATCGGCGTGCGGCACGCCGCGCAGCGTCGTGACTGCGCGCCTGCCGATCTCGCGGCCGATTCCCGGATGAGGCGCGAACTCGCCGAGCGCGATCGGCATCGCTCCGGCGTCACGCAACCGCGCGACGCGCGCGTACGCCTCTTGCAGCCGTTCGAGCGGAACGCGTCCCGCCTCGACCGCCGCTTCGATTGCGGCGACGGCCGCGAGCGCGCGCTCGGGATCGTGGCTGAAGACGAGCAGATCGGCCCCAGCCGCCAGCGCGTCGACCGCGCCGGAGTCGCGCGCTGCCGCCTGCATCTCGAGACAATCGGTAACGAGGGCGCCGCGAAAGCCGAGCTCGCCGCGCAATAGATCGCCGGCGATCCGGCGCGAAAACGTTGCCGGGCGCTCCGAATCGAATGCCGTGACGAGCACGTGCGCGCTCATCATCGCCGGCGCATCCGATGCGACCGCGGCGAACGGCACGAGATCGCGCGCGAGCAGCGTCGCAGCGCCGGCCTCGATCACGGGCAGCGCGTCGTGCGAATCGACGGCGGTCGCTCCATGCCCGGGAAAGTGCTTGTAGCATGGGAGCACGCCGCCGCTGCGCAGGCCGCTTCCGAATGCGGCGCCGAGCATCGCCACGAGATGCGGATCGGATCCGAAGCAGCGATTGCCCATCACGACGCTCTCCGGCTCGAGCGCGAGATCGAGCACCGGCGCGAAGTCCAGCGTGCAGCCCGCGCGCCGCAGATCGAAGGCGATTTGCTCGCCGGCGCGCCGAGCGAGGCCGGCATCGCCGGTCGCGCCGAGCGCCATCATCGGCGGGATCGCTTCGACGCCTCGACGGAGGCGGGCGACGCGGCCGCCTTCTTGATCGATCGCGATCAGCACGTTCCCCCCGTGGCGCTCTCGCAGTTCGTCGGTCAGCGCGCGTATCTCGCCGATCGTCGCGTCATCGCGGTTAAAGAGCAGGTAGCCGCCCACGCGCGGGAGCCGATCGTCGATCGCCGTGGCGTCGATGCCGGCCATGACGACGCCGCGTGCGAGATCGCCGGCCGCGCTCACGCGATCGCCTTTCCCGTCGAGCGATCGAAGCGCCGCAACGCTTCGAGCGGAAGGTCGAGCGTCACCGAGTCGCCGGCGCGCGCGTCGAGCCCGGCGGCCACGCGGACCGCGAGCGTCCCGCGCGCAGTCGCAACGTCGAGATATGCGTCGGCTCCGGCGCTCTCGCGCCGGGTAACGCTTCCGGCGAGCACGCCGTCGGGAGCGACGCGGACGCGCTCGGGGCGGATGCCGACGATCGCGCCATCGTGCTCGAAGAGATTCATCGGGCGCTCGCCCAGAGAGCGCGCGACGGCGAGGGTGCCGGGCCGGTCGTAGACGCGCTGCGGATCGCCGGCGTCTTCGATGCGCCCGTCGATCATCACAGCGAGCGTGTTTCCGACGCTCATCGCCTCGACGTGGTCGTGCGTGACGTAGAGGATCGGGCCTCCGAAGCGCTGGCGGACGCCGATCACCTCGTCGCGCACGGAGCGGCGCAGCGAGGGGTCCACGTGCGCGAGCGGCTCGTCGAGCAGCAGCGCAGCGGGGTCGGAGAGCAGCGCGCGCGCGATGGAGACGCGCTGACGCTCGCCGCCGGAGAGCCGGCGAGGCCGCCGATCGAGATGGACCGCGACGTGGAACGCGACCGCGGTCTCCTCGACGCGCGGCTCGTCGCGGCCGCGGCGCAGCGCGAAGCGAAGGTTGTCGCGTACGGTCATGTTCGCGAAGAGCGCGTCGTCTTGAAAGACGAGCGCGATCCGGCGATCCTGCGGCGGCGTGGCGGAGATCGAGACGCCGTCTATGCGAACGTCGCCGGAGTTCGGCCGCAGCAAGCCGGCGATCACGCGCAGGAGCGTGCTCTTTCCCGCGCCGGAGGGACCGACGACCGCGAGGGTCTCTCCGTCGGGCACCTCGATCGAAACGCCGTCGAGCGAGCGATGCGCTGCGTCGGGAAACGATACGACGAGCGCGTCGGTCGAGAGCACGTTACTCCGATCCGGCGACGACGCGGCGATACTCGTCGCGCGCGACCGGGTCCCCCGCGCGCGCTCGGATCACGACGTCGCGCAAGCGCCCGACGGTCCCGTCATCCGCCTTCTTTCCGGCGAGCACGAGGCGCAACGCGACGAGCGCGAGATCCGGCGTGCGAGCTCGAAGCCGCTCGATCCCTTCGTAGAAGGGCGCGGCGCCGCCGGCGGGCCGGCGCGCCGCGAGCAACGCCTGCACGAGTTCCGCTTTCGAAGGCGAGCCGTCGAGAAGATAGCCGTCGAGTAACTCGAACTCCATTGCCGATGGGTTTCGCCGCGCGGACCGGTTTGCTCTTCGCGCTCGCTTTGGGCACGCTCGGAGCGAACGGGAACGACAACGACGTCGTTCGCCTGCTCGAGCGAATGCGAGCGGCCGCGGGACCGGTCTGGCAGAGCCATCTGGTCTCCGTCTCGAGGCTGACGCTCGGCGGCGCGCAGAACGTCGTCTCGAGCGACAGCGCCGGCCTGCGCATCACCGTGCGTCACTGCACCGGCGAGCTCTGTAACGGGACGTACTTCGACGGCGACCATCTCTACTCGGTCGGCATCAACGGAACGACGCTGGCGCAGTCGCTCGAACCCGAACCTTTCCTGCGCGCGCTCCGTCTCGTCGCCTCGCTCTCGTTCCTCTCGCCGAGCTTCCTCTCTCACGGCGGCCGCTTGGGCGACGCCTCGACCGCGACGTTCGCCGGCAAGGCCTATCGCACGATCGTCGTCGGCGATACGAAGTCGGTACCGTTGCGTCTCTACGTCGACGAGCAGAGCGCCCTCGTCCGCGTCGCTCGCGAGGTCAACGGCAACGAAACGTTCGAATATCGTAACTACCGGCGCGTCGGAGGATTCACGCTGCCGTTCGAAGTGCTCCACGACGGTCAACTCTTCGAGCGCTACGACGACCGCGCCGCCGTCTCGTCCGCGTTCGCCCCGCCGCACGGCCTGCTGCCGAGCTTTCGCGGCCCGCCGGCGCCCGTTCCGACCGACCCGAAGTCGGTCACCCCGATCGTGGATTGCAGCGTCGCCGGCGTCGCGTCGCGATGCCTCGTGGACTCCGGCAACTCGGGCCTCTCGATAAGTTCGGAGTTGGCGAGCCGGCTCGGCGCCGCGGTCGTCGGCAACTATGAGGTGCGCGGGCTCGGCGGCTACGCCACGCAGGTCGTGCGCGCGGGGCCGCTGCGCGTCGGAAACGCCACGTACGGCGACGCCTATTACTTCGTTCTCAACGACCTGCGGCGCTACGGCTACGACGTCGTTCTCGGCGCCGACGTTCTCGCCGCAACGGTCGTTCAGATCGACTCGGAGGCGCACTCGATCCGCTTGGGTGCCGCGCCGCTGCGCAACGCGATCGCCCTCCCGCTCTCCTTCCGGAACTTCATTCCGGTCGCCAGCGTCGGGCTCGGCACCGTCGACGCGGCGCTCGCGGTGGACACGGGCGACGAATCGAACATCAATCTCTCGTACGATTTCTATCAGAAGCACCCGGGGCTCTTCACCGTCACGCAGCGCAGCTTCGTCGGCGGCATCGGCGGGAGCAGCGTCGAGTTGATCGGTGAGATTCCCGCAGTGGGGCTCGGCGGCTACCGCACCGGCCCGCAACGCATCGGAACGACCCAGACGCTGGCGGGAACCGCCTCCGGACATCTCGGCGCCGCGTTTTTGCAGCAGTTCCTCGTGCAGCTCGATTACGCCGCCGCCGAATTGCGGTTGGTGCCGCGAGGCCCCTGATGCGCGCGGCCGCGATTGCGTTCGTCGCCGGCGCGGTCGCGTGCGGCGCCTTCGCGCGCGCTTCGGAGTTGACGACCGGCTCGATTCAAGGCAGCGTTCGCGACGTCCACGGCGCTCCGATTGCGGGAGCGGCGATCGCGGCGCGCGCGCCCTCGGGACGGTACGATGCGACGACCGACGGCGCCGGGCGTTTCGTCATCCTCGGCGTCGTTCCGGACACGTACGCCGTTCGGGCCGAAGCGAGAGGTTATCAACCGGGCAGCGAGGTTGCGATCGTGCTGCCGGGCGAGCGCGAAGAGATCTCGTTCACGCTGCAGACGCGACTAAAAGAGATCGCGCGGGTCGAGGCCAAGGGCGAGGCCTTTCCCGTCGGCGCGACGAGCGATACGTTTGCCGTAACCGGGAGCACCGCGAGAGCGACGTATCCCACCGAATCGTCCTCGGGACTCGCGAACTACACGCAAGGATCGGTACAAGGCGCGATCGCCAACGTACCGGGCGTGCAACTCGATACGTTCGCGAACGTCATCGTGCGCGGCGGCAAGGTGCAGGACACCGGCTTCAACTACGATTCGGTTCCGATTCCGCAAGGGCTGATCGCGGAACCGGGCGGGAACATCGTCGGAGCGCAACTCGGCACGACCGGCGTCGCCGCAACGACGCTGACGCTGAGCGGCTTCACCGATTCGAGCCAAAACGCGCTCGGCGGCGTCGTCAACGAGATCCCGGCGATCGGAACCTTTCCCGCGCGCGGAACGTTCGAACTCGCCGCGGGTCTCGGCGCGCAATACGGCGAGACGCAGGCGAGCGAACAGTGGGCGACGCCGGACTTGCGTTGGCGCTACGCCCTCGCGGTCGGCGCGAGCAGCGGCTACTTTCCGTACGGCGACGGCGTCACGTTCTACCCCTCGGAGATGGGAACGTACGGGCTCGCGCTCCAGACCCGCGCGCAATCGTCGTGGTCGGCCAACGTCCACTTTCAGCCGGAGCAGCGCGACGACTTCTCGGCGACGTTCCTCTCCGGCGTCGCGACGTACGACCAATACGATACGCCGTACGCCGGCGAGAAATGGGCGACGTTCGACTCGACCTCGACTTCGTTTCCTGGCCAGCCCTCAGACCCCAACGCACAGGTAGATACGCCGTCGCGTGCGCGCGGCACCTATCTCGTCGCGAAGCTCCAGTGGCTCCACAACTGGCAGCATTCGCTCGGACGCGCCTACGTCTACCGCTCGCAGATCGGCGCCACGGCAAACGGGCCGTTCTGGGACGATCTCTCCTTCCCCGACGGCGTGATCTCGCTCTGGTCGCAGCAGAATCAGCGGCAGGACGGCGTCGGCTACGATTTCGACGATCGAGCCGGAGAGAAGCACGACCTACGCGCCGGGGCGCAGTACTCGGTCAACGTCAGTTCGCTCGATCAGCTCGTGCCGACCGCGGACGAGCTCGTGACCTCGAATCCGCGCCTCAATCAGTATCTCGTCTACCTCGGCGACACGTGGTCGATCGACGACCGGCTGAACGCGAACGCGACGCTGCGGTACGTCGGCGAGCACGTCCTCACCGGCACCGGATTCGCCTACGGCGTCGGCGCGATCGATCCGCATCTCGCGATCGCGTACGACCTTCCGGCGCAGAGCGCGCTGCGCGCGACCTTCGATCACACCTCGGTCGCGCCGCTCCCGCTCGAGGTGCAGCGCACCGATTCGACCGCGCCGGCGGCGCCGGTCGTGCTCGCTCCGGAGACCGCCGACGACTACAGCATCTCGTACGAGCGCGGCGGCCCGACGCAGGTTCGCCTGACGTACTATGCCGAGCTCGAAAAGAACCGGATCGACGTTCTGCCGGTTAACTTTCGCGCGAACCCGGAGAATCCAAATGCGGTCGGCGTCCCGACGAACGCGGGTATGCTGCGATCGCACGGCGTCGAGCTCTTCGTCAAGCACGGCGGCCTGCAGTTCAACGCGAACTACGGCCGAACGTTCACGTCGAGCGTCGATCAGTTCGCCTATAACGATCTCAATCCGGCGGCGATTCTAGCCGGGCATCTCTACCCGGCGGGTTACGTTCCCGACTTCACCGCCACGCTCGCGTACGAGATCGATCTCGCGCGCGGCAAGGTCCGCGTGACGCCGTTCCTCTCGTACGAGAGCGGCTATCCGTACGGCAACGGCACGATGGTCTGGATTCCCAACCCGAAGACGGGCGCGCCCGAACTCGTTCCGAACGATAACTACGTCAATCCCGGCTACAATTATTACTTTCTGCGCAACCCGGGGCTTCCGTTCAACGCCGCTACGAATCCGTACGTCGCCTCGCTGGGAACCGGCGAGGGCGCCGATCCCAACACGTTGCGCACGCCGGCGCAGACGCTGACTTCAATCCACGTGGAAGCGGATCTCGCGCCGCGCGTGACGGCGATCTTCGACGTTACGAATCTCTTTGCGGTCGCGTCGCCGACCCAACTCCAAGGAAATCCGTATCTCATCGGACCGCCGGGGTACGCCGGCGGCAACCTCAACTACGAGCGCGCCTACGGTGCGCAGTACTGCAAGGGCTGCCTCTACACGCTCGGAAACGGGATCCCGACGAACGACGGACGCACCCAGGTCGTACCGTGGGACTACGGAACGAGCGGGTACGTCCCGATGGCGTATCCGATGGGGCGCACCGCGCAGGTGCGCCTGCGCTACCGGCTATAGATCGAGATACGTAAACTGCCCGGCATCGATGCTGCCGTTTCTCGTCGTCAACGTCACGTCGACCGAGCCCGACCCTGAGGGAGTCGTCGCGGTCACCTGCGCGTCGGAGTCGGTGGTGAAATTTAACGCGGCGTTCGATCCGAACCGCACGCCCGTCGTGCCGCCGAGTCCGATCCCGGCGATCGTAACGCGTTGTCCCGGCGCTCCCGCCGGCGGGCTCAACGCGACGACGATCGGCGGCGGCAGAGCGTGCGTCCCGGCCGGAGCCGGCGCGTGCGACGCAGCCGCCGCGGGCGCTCCGGAAGCCGCCGAGGGCGCCGCCGCGACGTTGCCCGGCATCATGATCACGTCGGCAACCCGCTTGATCAGGCTGCGGAAGACGTCCTCGCGATATCCAACGACGAACGCTATCAGGTAGAAGAGCAGGTTCGTCGGCGTAGCGGCGGTCGGATTGGGGATCTGCGAGCCGACGCCGAGGATCGCGGCCTGAAAGATCAGCCAGGAGATGATCGCGAGGCTGACGCCGACGAGCGGCCGCGTGAAGTGCCAGAGATTCCAGCTTGGGTCCCAGTCCTGACGATGGTCGAACGCGCCCGAGAGCGAGATGATCACCGAACCGAGAGCGCCGAACCAGAGGACGCCGATCGGAAGCGGGGCGAGCCTCTCCCACGTCGTTCGAGCCCAGTTGGTCGGATCGAAAATATAGTAGAGCGCGAGCCCGAAGAGCGCGATCAGATAGATCACCTCGACGAGCACGACGAATCCGCGCGAACCGGTGAATTTCATCTGAAGTTTTTTGGGCGCCGGCTCGCCATTTCCCGCCTGAAGGAATCGCCGCCGGGCCGGGGCAAGCGGCCGCGATGAAACTATCCACGTTTACGGCGCTCGGCGCCCTCGTTGCGCTGCAGGCGCAAGCCGCCTCGCCGGCGCCCTCGCTCGATCTTCTGCGCCGGGCGGCAAACCCGAATCCGACGCTCAATTCGTACACGGCATCGGCATCGCTCTCGGCGGTACTGCACGCCGTCATTCCGGTCCGCAAGAACCTCACCGGCACCGTCTACTATCTGCGGCCGAAACGCAAGATTGAGTTTCAGAATCTCTCGGGACCTTTGAGCCGCTTCAAAGACCTCGCGTCAACGACGCCGACCTACGACGAAGCGACGGCGCAGTACGCGATTACCCCGCTGGAGGACGACGGCACGGTCTCGACCTACCAGCTCGTACCGAAGAATACCGGCAGCCGCGTCAAGAGCCTGACCGTCACCGTCAACGATCAGTCGGCGCTCGTCTCGCACGCGCAGTGGGCGTACACGAACGGCGGCAGCCTCAGCTTCGACCAGAGTTACTCGCCCGTCGGCAGTTATCGTCTCCCGTCGACGGCCGTGATCGCGGCGCGATTCCCCGGCTATAGCGTCGATGGAACGATGACGTTTTCGAACTACAAGCCGAACGCGCCGGTCTCGGCCGGCGTCTTTCAGTGAACGATCGCGGGGTGCGTCTTCTTCTGCTCGGCGCGATCGCAACGCTCGTCGCGACCGCATGCTCGAAAGGCTCGAGCGGCCCCGGCGACGGATCGAAGATCTATGTGGCAAACTGCGCGAGCTGCCATCAAGTTGACGGAAAGGGAGTCGCGGGCACCTTTCCGCCGTTGGCCGGAAACCCGATCGTCACAGGTAATCCGGCGAACCTCATCCGGATCGTGAAATACGGACTGACGGGACCGGTCGTCGTCGAGGGCAAGCGCTTCGACGGAATGATGCCGGCGTGGCATCCGCAGCTCTCCGACGACGATCTGGCCGCGGTGCTTACGTACGTCCGCTCGGCGTGGGGCGCGAAGGCCGGCGCGGTCACTGCCGCGGACGTCGCCGCCGTGTCGAAGTAGGCGTGCGGCCCGCGTTTCTCTTCGTTCACGGTTGGCAAGGCGATAAGTCCGTTTGGGACGGCGTCATCGCGGCGCTTGGGCCCGGCGCGGATTGCGTCGCCGTGGATCTGCGCGGCAGCGGCGCTTCGCCACGGCCCGGCCCGTACAATCTCGAGCAGTTCGCGGCCGATCTGCGCGAGACGGTCGAGTCGCTCGGGATCGCGCCCGTCGTCGTCGTCGGTCACTCGATGGGTGCGACGGTCGCCTTGCGGTTCGCGCTCGATTCACCCGAGCTGACGCACGGTCTCGTCTTGATCGCCCCCGTCCCCGCGAGCGGCGGCGGTTACTCGGCAAAGGGCGAGGCCTATCTGCGCGCGACCGCCGGCGATCCGGCCGCAGCGAGAAGTTGGCTCGCGCGCACGCTGCGCGATCCCGGAGCGAACGGAACGCTCGACCGCCTCTGCGCGGCCGCCGCGCGTACGCAGCGCGAGGCCGCGTTGGAATCGTTCGAATCCTGGGCGCACGCCGACTTCGCCGAGCAAACGCGCGAGCTCGCCGTGCCCGCGCTCGTGATCGCACCCGAGCACGATCTGCCGCAGAGCGCCGAGGAGCGCGTGGCGGCGCTGCTTCCCAACGCGCGTTTCGTCGTGCTTCCCGACGCGGCGCACTACGCGATCGTCGAACTCCCGCACGAGATCGCGGATCTGATTCGCCAGTTCAGATGAACATGACGATGACGAGCGCGACGATCAGGGTGAGGAGAGCGTAGGCGACGTAGGCGGAGAGCCGCCCGTGGTGCATCTTCGCAAAGAACGAGGCGGCGGCCAACGCCGCGCGCGTCAGCGGAATGTTCGAGATGCGGTCGGCAAGAAAAACGTCGTCGCGGCTGCGCCGAATTGCCGATCTAAAGTGCTGGTGGATCGTCTCGCGTTCGTCTTCGACCTCCGTCGGGTTAAAGATCGCATCGAAGATGACGCGCACCGGATTCGAGAAACCCGTGGCGGTATACGTCATCTCGGATAGGAGCGGCGAGAGGCCGCCCGACCACGGCGCGATTCGAATCGCTTTCGCGCCCCGACCTATCAGACGCACGACGCCATAGGTGAGGAGCAACAACACGCCGATGAGAACGGCCATATATGTCGTCGACATCGCGAAGACGACGGGATTGGTCGGACCGCCGCGGAGCATGACGACCCAGCCGCGTCCCGGGAGCCCGGCACCGATCTGCGCTCCCAATGCGTGAAACGCCCTAACGAATTCGTCGGATAGCGGATTGGGGCCCGCGTGCGGCGTGAAGAACGGGGGAACGAGCGCGGCCGCGACCGCGGACGGACCGAAGATGTCGCTCGCGCCGCGACCGATCGCGGGAAGCACGTAGGTAGGCAAAACGCCAAGCAGTAGGCACTCTAATGCGAGGATGGCCATCCCCAGCCGCATCGTGCGAGAGGCTTCCGGGACGTGCGGCAACGGCGTACGCGAACGGCCCAAAAACGTCATGCCGAAGACCTTCACGAAGCACGTAACCGCGAGCGCGGCGGTCAAGGCTAGCGCCGCGCCGCTCAGCGCGAAGGCGACGCGTAGCCCAAGCGGCGACAGCTCGACGCTCCGGAGCAGCGCTTGAAACGTCAGCCACTCGCTGACGAATCCGTTGAGCGGCGGGATCGCGGCGATCGCGAGAACGCCAACAAAGAAGAGCGCTGCCGTCACGGGCAGCACGCGGATGACTCCGCCAAGGCGATTCATCGACCGCGTACCGAGCCGCGCATCAACCGTTGCGGCGCCGAGGAACAGCAGGGCTTTGTAGACGGAGTGGTTGGCTAGGTGATAGACGGCGGCCGCAAACCCGATTGCCGCAAGGAGGCTTCGATGTTCCGCCTCGAACACGAACGCCACTCCCAGCGCCGTCACGACGATCCCGAGGTTTTCGATCGAACTATATGCCAGCGTCGCCTTGAGGTCGTCTTCGATCGTCGCGTATAAGATGCCGATCAAAGCCGAGGCCGCACCGATGAAGAGCACGACGACGCCCTCCGCCTCGTAGCGCACCGGGGCGAGTTGCAGATTGACGAGGACGATGCCATAGATTCCCAAGTTGAGTATAACGCCGGAAAGCAGCGCGGAGACGTTGCCCGGAGCGACCGGGTGCGCCCGCGGCAGCCATGAGTTCACCGGCAGCAGTCCCGCCTTTACGCCGAAGCCGAAGAACGAGAGGATAAAGACCGCCCAACGCGCGCCGGCCGAGAGGGGCGAGCCTGCAGCGCTAAAAAGCAACGATGCCGCAGAGGCGTGCGTCATGAGCACGGCGACGATCGCGGCGATCGTACCCGCTTCGCTCGCCGCCAGCATGATGAACGCGGCTCTCGCGTTTCGTTCGCGCTCCCACTCGTATGCGACGAGAACCGAGGCGGCAATCGCGACGATCTCCCACACGATGAAAAACGAGACGACGTCCCGGCAGACGAAGATCGCCAGGACCGCCGCCAACAGAACGCAATACCAGGCGACGAAGGTTCGCAGGGAATGCCCGGCTGCGTATCTCTCTAGATAGCGCACGGCGTAAAGTGACGTTGGAATATAAACGAGCGCGGCGATCGCCGCGAAGAGTTCGCCGAGTCGAGTCGTACCGACGGCCATTGGGCCGAGCACGGGCAGCGACCACAGCAGACGCTCTCCGCTTCCGCCGCCGATCAATGCCATAACGGCCGCGCAGAGGGAGAGCGCCGCCGCGATGCAGCCAGAAAGCGCGAGCAACACCGGAGCTCGACGCTCCGGCACGAGCGGAGCCGCGACGGCTCCGGCAATCGCCACGGCAATCGCGATCCCGGTCAGAACGAGCGAAGCGTCGTTCACGGCCACTCTTCCTGCCCGCAGACTCTCCGCAGCGCCGCGACGATGGCAAGCGGCGGCGGAGGACAGCCGGGGACGACCAAATCGACGGGCACGGCGCTCTTCGCCCCGGCCCCGCACATCACCGACGGGCCGAAGATGCCGCCGCTTGCAGCGCACGCACCGGCGGCCACCACTCGCTTGGGAGCCGGCATGGCTTCGTATGCGATCTTGAGCGGCTCGAGCATCTGGCGCGTAACCGGACCGACGACGAGCAGGACGTCCGCCTGACGCGGCGTCGGCGTGATGAAGATCCCAAAGCGGTGCAGGTTATACGACGGCCCGTTGATCTGCGCAAGCTCGTTGAGACACGCGCCGCAATCGCCGGCATCCACGATGCGAACGTGAATCGAACGGCCGAATCGTGCGCCCAGCGGACCCTGCGTTCCGCCCGTGCCGTGCGCGTGGAGTGCGTCGCGGCGCCAGGCCGCAACGTTCTTGCAGCGCATGCACGCCACGCACCGATCCTCGTCCACCTCGACGACGTTCCCATTCTTTTCGAGCGCCGAGGTCGGGCAGAGCGCGATCGCCTCCAACGCCTCGACGTCCCCTGGAAATGTGGTCGGCGCGGGCATTCCCGGCGAGAGAGCCGTATCGAGGTCGCCCGGCCCCGGCAGCCTCTCGGTAAGGGTCCCCGCACGCAAGCCTCGTAGGAACCAATTCACCGGTCGTTCTCCGCCACCGAAAGATCGAGCGTAGCCAAAACAATCGGAAAATCCTGAAAAGCAAAGCCCTCGGTCGCGACGTGAAAGCCGTGCCAATTACGGAACGACGGCGGTGTCGTTCGATAGCGCACGACGGCCCCGCGCTCGTCCAACTCGACCCACTGTATCGAGGCGCCCCGGGGCGCCTCGGTCCATCCGAGAGCCGCTCCGCGTCGCATCTGCGGCTCCGCACGAACGGGTCCGCTCGGCAAGTTTTGCGCGAGCGTCTCGAGTATCCGAAGCGACTGCTCGATCTCCCCGAAGAGCACGCGCAATCGAGCGTAGCCGTCGCCCTCTCGTTCGATGGGAACGTCGAACGCAACGTTCGGATAAGGCTCGTACGGCTGGACGACGCGCATGTCGGCGGCCACGCCGCCCGCTCTCGCGAATGGCCCGACGAGCTCGAACTCGCGCACCGCGCGCTCGTCTACGATGCCGACGCGTTCGATGCGATCCAAGAAGCTGCTCGTGTTTTCCAGAGCCGCGCGCATCGCGGCGATCTTGCCGTAGAGCGAGCGAACGGTGGCGGCAGCGCTGCGTACGTCGCGATCGTCGAGGTCGCCACGGAGTCCGCCGATCGCCAGCACGCCGAAGAGGTAGCGATGACCGCAGAGTTCGCCGGCGACCCGCAGGAGCCGTTCCTCTATCCACAACGCTTGGCTCGCCGCAACGGTCAGCGAGGTCGACGCGCATATCTCGCGCACAGACGTCGCGTGATGGCGGATCCGCTCCAACTCGGCGCAAAAGCCCCGCAACCAGTGGGCGCGCCGCGGGGGCTCTACGCCAATCGCTCGCTCGACCGCGCGACAGTATGCCAACCCGTTTCCGATCGCGCTCGTCCCGGCCGTGCGTTCCGCCAAGAGGAGCACGTCTTCGGCCTTGCAGCCTTCGGCGAGTTTTTCGATGGCGCGATACTTGTAGAATAGCCGGGGAACGGCGCGCACGACGTCTTCGCCGACGGTTTCCAGCAAGAAGAGCGCCGACTCGGCCTCGCCGGAGTAGATCGGTCCGACCGGCATGACGAAGGCTCCCTCTTCTTCAAGGACTCGCCTCGGTCGCCAATCGCGACGCTCCTCTGCGATCTCGTCGCTCGCCTGCACCGTCGATCGCATTAGGCCGACGTTCTCGGCCCACTGATTGTCGTGCAGAACGAAATCCCCCAGTCTCGGGTGCTGGGCGAACCGCACAGAGAAGAGATCCTCTATCTCGCGTTCGAACCAATCGGCCGCGATCGCGACCGGCGTGATGCTCGGCAGCGTGCGCTCGACCGGATCGATCGGCGTGACCGCCTGCAGCCAGCCTGGATGGCGCGTCGAATAGAAACAGTAGCGCAGCGTCAAGAGGCCGCCGCTTTCGGAAGCAACGATCGTGCCGAGCCGCCAATCCCATGCGCGGAGCGTCGCCGCGACGTCGCGCAATTCGCGCGCGGGAACGACGCCCACGATGCCGTCTTCGCTGATGATCCACTCGATCGACGGCAGCCGCGTCCGCAGCGCTTGGAACGATTGCGCCAGCATCATGCCCCCAAAATACGCGCTGCGCTCTCGAGCAGACGGCCGAGATCGGCGGGTATCCAGAGGCCTAGAACGACGACGGGAACCGCCGCAAGAACGATCGCCAACGCACACGCGGCCGGCATTCGCGGGTGAAGGCGTTGCGCTTCGGGCCTCCCGGAGATCATCTGCGTCACGTGCCAGAGAACGCCGAAGAACGCGAGCACGAGGAACGCCGCCAAAATTGCGACGAGTGCATATGCGTGGGCGGCGATGCCGGCGCGGAGTATCGCGAGCTCGCTGAGGAAGGCCGCGAACGGCGGCGCGCCGCCGATCGCCAGACCCCCAAAGAGCAGGGCGAGCGCCGCGCCCCTGCTGATGCCGAGCAGGCCACGGACTGCGGAGATTTCGCGCGTGCCGGTCACAAGCAGCGTCGCGCCCGCAGCGTAAAAGCAGAACGATTTCGTGACCGTGTGCGCGAGCATCTGCCAAAGCGCCGCGACGTCGCCCGCCGGCGTGAAGATGCTCGCGGCCGCGAGAATGATGCCCATGTGCTCGACGGTCGAAAAGGCGAACAGCCGCTTATAATCGTGGGTCCGCACGATGAGGACCGCGGCGACGACGACGGAGAGCAGACCGAATACCGCAAACCACGTGCCGACGTGCAGCGCTGCATCGGTCGCGTAGACGCCCCGCAGCCGCAGGAGCACGTAGAGGACGACGCTCGTCTCCACGCCCGAAAGCATGGCACAGACCGGCGACGGAGCTTGACTGTGCGCGTCGGGCAGCCAAGTGTGCAGCGGGACAAAGCCAATCTTAACGCCATAGCCGACGAGGAGCAGGACGAACGACACGGCGAGCAAGGCCGGCGGCATCCGCGAGGCGCCGTCGCGAAGGCCGCTCCAGGTGAAATCCGTGCTGCCGCCCGAGTGGAGCGCCCAGAAGAGCGTGAGCACGCCCAGCACGGCGATCGTCGCGCCGAGCAGCGTCAAGACCATGTATTTCCACGCGGCTTCGATCGCTTCGCTCGTCAGCGAATAGCTGACCAGCAAAACCGAGAGCAGCGTCGTCAGCTCCACGAAAATCCATACCAGGCCTACTTCGGCGAGCAGCGGGATGCAGAGCATGGAAAACGCGAACAGGTTGAAGTTCGCATAGTAAAGCCGCGCGCGCTGCGGCCGCCGTTCGCTTTTCAGGTATCCCCACGAAAAGAGCGACGCCGTGAAGTAGACCAGGGCGATCAGCGTCAGGAGCAAGGCCCCGAAAGAGTCCAGCTCGATCCAATGCTTGATGACGAGCAGCTCGCCGCTGCCGTGCGCGGAGGCGACCGCGATGAAGCAGAGCGCGAGCGTAGCCGCTGCGGCGGCGAGCGTGGCGATCGGCGCCGAGCGATCGCTGCGAGGGATGGCCGGCCACAGCGCGGCGACGAGCGCGACGACCGGAACGTAGACGATCACGGCGCCCTCTCGCGAAGCGCGGAGAGGGCGCCGACCTCCGTCGTGCCGATCTGTCGATACGCGATCCGAGTGAGCAGGCCTACGATGAAGGCCAGCAGGGGCACGTCGAACGCGATCGCGAGCTCGGCGATCAGGGGGAAATCCGGCGCGATGGCGATGCCGGCTAAGAACGCCCCGTTCTCCATCGCAAGAATCCCGAGCAGTTGCGGCACGGCCTCGGTGCGAACCGCTAAGAGCAGCAACCCGACCAAGAGCCCCGCGAATCCCATCGCGAGATTCCCCGAAGACAGGCTCGGGGCCGAGCGCGCGAGGTGTTGCGCGAAGGCGTAACCCACCAGCGTGAGCGCGAGCGAGAGCAGGAGCGCCGCGGGAACGTCGATTGCCTGCGAGAGCTCGCGCCTACGGTGCACCTCGGCCGGGACAAGCGAGCGGATCAGCCACGGAATTACGATCACCTTGCTGGCGATCGTCACGCACCCGAGTGCGATCAGATGCCACGAGAGCGGCGACGCGCCGAGCAGAAACGCCGAAGCCGCCAGTAAGAGCGATTGAAGGATGAAGAGCTGCATGCACGCGCCGATCTGCCGTATTACGACCATCGAGATCGCTGCGAGTATGAAGAGGCCGAGAACCAAAGCGTTGAGCTCGGTCAGAATCGCGCTCACAGGTGCAGCAATTGCGTGATCATAGCCGTAACCGACACGACGAACGCTCCCCCAAGGAACTCGGAGATTCGAAAAAGTCGCAACTTCGAATACGAGGACTCGACCACGACGATCGCCACGATCAACGCGACGATCTTGAGCGAGACGGCCCCCGCGGCGAGCGCCACGGCCGGCACGGAGCCGTCGCCGGCGAGGCCCCACGGCGTCGTCAAGACGTTCAAGAAGACGATTGCCAATACCGTAAACTTCATGTAGCCGCCGTACTTGATGAGCGCAAACGAGCGACCGGAAAATTCCAAGGCCTTCGACTCGTCGATCATCGCCAACTCGAAATGCCCGCTCGGGTTGTCCACCGGGATACGTCCCGTCTCCGCCAGGATGATCATGAAGAAGGCGATCATCAGCAAGATGTGCGACGGCGCGAAGAAGTTGGCGATCGGATGCACCCAATGCTGTTGAACGATGTACGGAATCGTGGAGTTAGCTACGAACGAGACCGTGAAAAGCGCGACGATGATGACGGGTTCTGCCAGAAACCCGACCATGCGCGTGCGGCTCGCGCCCATCGTCCCGTACGGGTTCTCCCCGTCGATCGCGGCGAGCGTGAAGAAAAAACCCGAGACGGCGAAGATGAACCCAGCCGCGAGCATATCGCCGGCAAACGCGAGGAAGAGCGGGAAGCTCGTCAGCACGGGGATCAGCATCGTGATGAGGAGCGGCACGACGAAGACGAGGTAGGGCGCCGTCCGGAAGATCCAACTGCTGCCCTCGGGGACCCGTTCGTCTTTACCGAAAAGTTTGCGGAGGTCGCGATAGGGCTGGAAGATGCTTGGGCCGCGCTTCGACTGCACGAGTTCCTTACAGCGAGCTAGGAGCCCGGCAAAGAGGGGCGATAGCGCGAGAACGAACGCTAGCTGCGCGAGGTTGAGGGCGACGGCTTCGGGCATCGTGAGGGCTCCGTACTCAAGGTTTGTGAGTAGGAGCCATCATCCCAAAGCGGGCCCTCGCGAGCTCCATCGCGTCCGTGTAACGCGAGTATACCGGAGCCGGCTGCCGAGAGGCAAGAAGGATTAGCTTTGCCCGCTGTCAAGGGTTCGGCCGTGCGACGCGGCGACGACGGATTTGCGACGACGATAGCAATGCTCTCTCGCGACCGACCCGTGCGCAAAGCGTTGAAGCGCGCCGCCGGATCCCCATTCGTCACTGCCGACGTGACGGCTTTGCTGCTCGGCCACGATCTGTGGTTTGCTCCGCTGGCGGGCTTTCGCGACCAGTTGATACGGACCGGAGAGCGCCCGCACCTATGGACGTTCGACCTCGGCCCTTCCGGCTCGTGGGACTCGACGCGGTGGCGCGCGCTTTCGCCAGATGCCCGGGTTCTTCGAGCGCGGACCGGAGCCGTCGATCGTCGCGTCCGCGGGCTGCCGACGGCTAACGCCCTTCAGATCGACCCGCGACTCTTTGTGAATGCGTTGAGCGAACTTGCCCAAGCCGGGCTGTACGATGAATCGGTGAAACTCTTCGCGCCGGTCGGCTCCGTCGCCGCGTTGCACACCGATCTCTCCCTCGTTCAGATACTCGCGCACTGGCTCGTCATGCTGCGTCATCGCGAGCGGGTGCTTGCGGATCGCCACGCTACGGGACTTGAGGTTCATGGCTATGCGGAAGCGTGCTCGCGCTGTCGCGAACGCTGGGGGCTTCGGCCGTTCGAACCGCGTTGGGCACCGCCGTTCCATCCGGGCTGCCGATGCTTCGCGCAGCCTCGATTCGCGTAGCCGAGGCGCCGAGACGAAAAGCGATCGAAGCGCGAGCTAGACGTACCGCCCCTCGTTGAATAACCGCGCGGCACGCCCTCTCGATCGCACCTTGCAGCGAGCCGGAGAGCCGCGACTCCAGCTCAGCCATCCAGCGATCGGCGGCGTGGGTCTCGGGGGCCATCTCGGGCACGATCGAACGTTCGTTCTCGCAAAGGATGCGCGGCAGAGCGATTCTTCGAACGCCGCGAGACCGCACGTGCCTCTCGGCTGCGGCGAGCGCTTCCGCGTAGATCGCGAATCGCGCGCGAAAGCGCACGTTTGCGTTAGCGAACGCGCGCTTCACGCAGATAGCGGCGATCGCGTCGGCCCGTTCTTTCGCCGGCCTCGGACACGCCTCAATGGCACGGCGGGCCTTGCGCAAATGGCTTTCGAGCAACCCCCGAAGTGCCGCGACGTCCTCGCGGCAACCGGACTCGAGAAGCGCTCTCGCGTCTGCCTCCCGGCGACGGACGGCATGCAGTTCGTCCAGCACGGATTACGAGGGCGTCGTAACGATCGGTTCCGTGTCGAAAAGCAGATCCTCGACCTGCTCGTGCTTCTGCAAACGCACTTTGAGCTCCGCGATCCTCGCCTGTAAGAGCCTCGCCCGGTCCAGGATGATCTCGCGATCCGCGAAGGCGCCGGCATTACGCATTCGCTCGATCTTTAGATTGCGCATCGACTCTTGCAGTTCGAAGTGTTCCGAGGCATATTGCCGTTCGAGGTCGTACATGCGCCCGCTGCGCGCCTTCAACGTCTCGTTCAACGAGCGCACGCGCTCCTCGAGCTCGTTGCAGCGGCGTGCGAGCTCTTCTGCCAGTCGATCGTCCTGCTTCGATTTTGTCCGCCGTCCGATCACGAGTACTGCCTCTCCTCCGGAAAGGAGCCATCAGCCATGTAGGCGGTTAATCGGCGAGCTCCATCGCCGCCGATTCCTTTGAAGGATCGGAACGCGGCTCCTGCGAAGTGTCTTGCAGTAAGGCGATGGAGCGCCGCCTTCGACCGCCGCTCGCCGGCTGATGGCTCCTTCTCGATGAAGTCTATTGAGAGGAGCATTTTTTGAATCATTATTTGGTCCGAGTCAGCGCGGCGATCCTCCGTCCCCGCGACGAGGTGCTGGCGCTTCGGCAACTGGATCGCGGTCTCGAACGAATAGCTCTCCCCGGCGGGACTGCCGATCTCAACGAATCGCTCGAAGAAGCGCTCGTGCGCGAAGTTCGCGAGGAGACCGGTTGCGAGGTCCTTCCCAGCGACATCGCGTGCGTCGCAGAAGGCTATAACGACCGCTGGTCGCAGCCGACCCTCGATGTGTGCTTCTATGCTCGGATGCAGGGGCGCGTGCAGGCGCCCGAGCGGCTCGGCGAATACATCGTCGGCATCGAGTGGATGGCTTTGGACGACCCCTCGCTCCTAACGTTCGTTCCGCACGTCGCGGGCTTCAAATGCAGCCGCCGGGGTCGATACGTCGACGAGACTGGGGCGTTTCGACGCAAGAAGGCGGCATGGAATCTCAACGGTCCATCGTGATAGAGGACGCGATAGCGCGAACTCGCGCGCTGGCGCGCCTTCTAGAAGACGAGACGACGGAAAGGCTCGCGCGCGAGCTTGGCGATCAAGTTCCGACCGGGGAAATAAACCTGCTCGTCGTCGGTCAGTTCAAACGCGGGAAGAGCTCGCTCATCAACGCACTGTTGGGCGACGACGTCATGCCGACCGGGGCCCTGCCGCTCACCGGTGTAGTAAGCTGCATTCGCTACGGGAACGAACGGCGGATCGATGTCTCCTTCCGGCATCGCGAGGGTCTCACCATCCCGGTCGACGAGTTGCCGCTCTACGTGACCGAACGCTACAATCCGGCCAATCGGCTCGGCGTGGACCGCGTTGAAGTGACGTGGCCTGCGGAGGCGATCCGCGGCGTCGTGCTCTTCGACACCCCCGGCATTGGCTCGACGCACGCGCACAACACCGCGATCGCTCGTGCGGCGTTGCCGCGGGCCGACGCGGCCATCCTCGTCGTCGGACCGGAGCCGCCGATCGGAGCCGCGGAGCTGCAGTACGCGCGCGAAGTCGTTGAGTCGTCCGAACGTCTCTTCGTGGTTTTGAACAAGAGCGACATCGCGGGAAGCGCCCTCTCCGAAATCCTCAAGTTTACGGACGAGGCGCTCGACCAAATCGCCGGCGCTCGCGGCGTCGATATCGCGCTCTTGAGCGCGACCGTCGCTCGCGACGCCCAGCGACGCGGCGAACGCGATCCGGCATTCGCCGCATTCGTCGAATCGCTGCGAAGCTTCGTCGAGCAGCACGGCGAGGCGACGCGCACGCGCTCGATCCGGCGGCGAGTGACGGCGCTGCTGCAACGGCTCGACGCCCTGCTCGCGATGCGTGCCGCAGCGCTCGCTTTACCTATCGCCGATCGCGCAAAGCGAAAGGCCTCCGTCGAACGGGTCTTCGAGGCGCTCGGCGATCGCGCACGGTCGCTCGAACTGATGGTCGACGACGACGTGCGTCGATTGCGGCTCTCGCTCGAAGAAGCGATGGACGGATTTCACGACCGCGACGAGCCGGCGTTCCGGGCGCTCGGGGCAGAACTTGCCCGAGAAAGCTCGGCCGAGCGTCGCGGCGCCGCGTTGGAGCAAGCTGTGAACGAGCGCGCGTCCGCCTGGCGGACGGATGCGGTACGCCAAGCCTCCCACCAAATAGAAGCGGATTCGGCGAAGTACGGGCGCCTTCTCGGGGAGATCGAAGCGTCCGCGATAGAGGCCGGCTGTCGGCTGCTCGACGTTGACGCCGCGAAGCCGGTAGCTCGCACGATTGAATTCGAACCGGCGCGGATCGGCCCGGCCGCATCGCTGACGCCGACGACGGGACTCGAGCTGCTCGGCGCTCTCGCGACCGATCTCTTACCACGCGGATTGCGCGAACCGCTTCTACGGCGTCGCTACAATCGGATACTCTCGCGCGAACTCGACGCGCTCCGAGGCAAGCTCCGTTACGGCATTGGGCACGATCTAGAGCCCTGGAGGCGGTCTGCGCACGGAACGATCTCGTCGTCGATGGAGGCAGCCCGGCGCGCCGTTTTAGGGGCTTTCGAAGAGTTGGCCGACGAGGCGAGCGACGCCGGCGCGCGAGAGTTGGGCCGCGTGCAGAGCCTGCGGGAAGAGCTGCGCGTGCTGCACGCAAATCTGGCGGACTCGGAGTTGCCCGTCGCGTCGGCAATGTAGGCTTACGCTGACGGGCGCCGAGGAAACTCCTCACGTCGGTTCGTACGCTCTACTTCGTCATGGACGAGAACGCATGAAGCTCGAAGGGTCGGGGAAGCTGCTTCGGATCTTCGTTGGCGAGAGCGATCGCTGGGGCTATCAGCCCCTCTACACCGCTATCGTCGAGGCCGCGCGCGCGGCGGGCATCGGGGGCGCGACCGTCTTTAAAGGAATCGAGGGCTACGGCGGCCATTCCGTCGTGCACGCAGCCCGCGTCTTCGACCTCTCATCGGACTTGCCGATCCTGATCGAGATCGTCGACGTGGAAGAACGAATCCGCGCTTTCTTGCCTCAGCTCGACAAAATGGTCACCGAGGGCATGGTAACGCTCGAAACCGTGGAGGTCATTGCCTATCGCCTCGGTTCACCCAAGTAGCCGTGAATCCGACCCTCTTATCGTTCGCAGCCGTTGGACTCGGCGCGGGCTGTGGCGGCATGTGCCGTTATGCGCTGACGCTGCTCGTTGTCGGAAAGTTCGGACCCGGCTTGCCAATCGCGACCCTCTTCATTAACCTGTCCGGATCGTTTCTCATCGGACTGCTCAGCGAGTTGGCTCAAACTCGCGCAGTCGGCATTGACCCCCTTCTGCGCATCGGACTCACGACCGGCGTCCTCGGCGGATACACGACGTTCTCCAGCTTTGCCTTCGAGACGCTCACACTCGGGGGCGAGCGGGAATGGCGACTCGCTTTAACCTACGCCGTATGCAGCGTCGTATTCGGTGTCGCACTCTGCTACGCGGGGATGGTCCTGGCGCGCGTCATGGTGAGATCGGCCTAGCGACTCGCTCGCCGCGCGAGCAGCGGCACGGCGGCGGTCGCGAACAGAAGCGCCGCGGCCGGCGCGAGCCACGCCGTCACCGAGCCCGTCGTCTCCTCGTAGCGCGCCGCCGTCAGCGGACCGAGGATCCCCGCGACGGCGGCCGCCGTGATGATGAACGAGTAGTCCTCGCCGAGGTAGCGCGTGCCGAAGAGATCGGCCATCACCGCCGGCGCGATGCCGAAGATGCCGCCGAAGCAGAGCATCGCCACGACGAAGACGACCGGCACCCAAACGCCGCCCTGCATGCGCGCCATGAAGAAAAACGCGACGGCTTGCAGCGCGAAGCAGAGCGCGAGCGACGCGGGCCGGCCGATGAAATCCGAGAGCCACGCCCAGAGAAACCGGCCGACGCCGTTTGCCGCCGAAAGGCCGCCGAAGACGATCGTCGCGGCGGCGGCCGTCAACCCGCTGACCTTCGCGTAAATGGGCACGGCGTTACTGAAGAGCGCGAGGCCGCAGGTCGCGTTGACGAAGATGACCGTCCACATCATATAGAACGCGCGCGTACGCAGCATCTCTTCCGGCGTGAAATCGCATTCCATGGCAAGCTTCGAGGCCGCTTTTGCAACGCTGAATCCCGCCGGCGGCGCGTGAATCAACAGCGCGCTCGCGACTCCGATCGCCAAGAAGACGACGCCCGACCAGGTGAAAACGTGCGCGATCACCGCGACGTCGGCCGGCGATGCGAACGCCGTCGCGTGACCCGTCACCATCGCATCGGCACGATCGGCCACGCTCCGAAACGAACGCAGCGATCCGACGATCAGGTTGAATCCCACCGATCCCAACCCGTATCCGGCGAGAATGACGCCGTTGGCGAGGCCGCGCTCCTCGGGAAACCACTTCGTGATCGTCGCGCCGGGCACGACGTAGATCATGCCGCAGCCGATTCCACCGATCGCGCCGTACGTGAGATAGAGCCACCAGAGTCCAAACCGCGCGAGTCCGAGCCCCGCGAGCAGGCTGCCCGCACCCCACATCACCGCGCCGGCGACGGCGACGCCGCGCGGGCCGAAACGATCGTGCGCGAAGCCGCCCGCGACGGCGCCGACCGCGAAGAAGACGATGACGAGTGAGAATACGAGCGCGACTTCGACGCTCGACCATCCGAAGAACGCGACGAGCGGGCGCGTATAGAGACTCCACGAGAAGATCGTGCCCGCGACCGACATCACAACGAATCCGGCGGCGAGGACGATCCAGCGCTCGAAAGGCCGTACCACGTTGCTACGTCTGTATCACGAACGAACCGTGCTTGCAAGGCGCCCGGGAAGGGCGCGCCGGTTCGCCGACAAAGACGAACGGCAATGACCGATCTTGCGTCGCGCGCCTGCGTTCCATGCCGCGGCGGCGTGCCGCCGCTCGACGACGCGCAGATCGCGCCGCTCCTCGCGCAGCTCGACGAAGGCTGGAACGTCGTCGAGCGTCCCGGCCCGAAGGGCGCCATCGTGAAGCTTCTCGAGCGCACGTATCGCTTCTCGGACTTTGCCGGTGCCATGCGCGCTGCGGTTCGCGTCGGCGAGATGGCTGAGGAGCAGCAGCATCATCCCGATCTCCACCTCTCGTGGGGACGGCTCGGCGTCGAGATTTGGACGCACAAGATCGGCGGGTTGACCGAGAGCGATTTTATCTTCGCGGCCAAGTGCGATGCCCTGATTCCCCGCGATCAACCCGTCTAGCGGCCCCCGAAAAGAGGGGACCGACTACACCGATCCCCTCCCTCGCTCCACGGTGCCCTGGCGGCCCCGTATAGCCCCGCGAAAATTCAACGGCCGACTCCCTAAGGCATCCCGAAAGGAGTTATTAGGCTACCCTAAGTATGCTCTGAGGCGTGCATAAATGGGGGCTCGGAATCGGCTCGCTCCTCCTCTGGCTGGCACTTCCGGCGGCCGCTCCGGCGATTCCGCTCTTTGCGCACCAATATGGGGTCACGTGCGAGAAGTGCCACTCGGTGATCCCGCATCTCAATGAGTTCGGGGCCGCCTTCCTCGTCAACGGGGAGCGCTTCCCGGGCGTCTCGTCCGGACCGGCGATTCCGTTCTCGGCAAAGGCCAATCTCGTGGATTCGAGCGAGTATCAGGGCGAGGGTCCCGACGGCCAAGGGCTTCCGAAGGCGATCGTCGACGAGATCGAACTCTTCTCGTCCGCGACGATAGGCTCGCGAGCGAATTACTTCGTCGAGCAGTACGTCGTGGACGGCGGCGAGCCGGGCCTCTTACGCGACGCGTGGATCAGCGATCGCGTCAATCCGTGGGATGCGAAGATTCCCGTCTATCTACAGGGCGGCCAGTTCACGCTGCCCCTGCCCGTCGATCCCGAAACCTTTCGCGACACCTATCAGAGTTATACGCCGTACGAGTTGAGCGTCGGAGCGAATCCCTTTACGTTCTTCGATCCCGCCATGGGGATGCGGCTCGGCATCGGCGACGGGCTGCGCGGCGTGAGCGGACAAATTTTTGCAGGCCCTGGTTACACGCGGCAGAGCGGGCTGCCGGCGACCGGCGTCGACACCGAGCTCTATCTTCAAGACGCGATCGGTCCCTTCACGCTCAGCACGTGGCGGTACGACGGTTTGCGTCCGGTCGCCGGCGGGCCCGGCGATCGTTTCGATCGCTTGGGCTTCGGGTTCACGTACGGACAGTGGGCGCGCTTCTCGAGCGAGTTCGTGATCATCAACGGGTGGGATTCGAACTGCGGAACGCCGGGGCTCGTCGGCTGCAGATCGAGCGGCGGTTTCGAGCAGTTGCGCTACGCCTTCAACCGCAGGCTCTTCGCCGAAGCGCGATACGAGGGAACCTACGACCCGGTCAACGGATTTACGCGCGACGGCGTGGTACTGATGGGCTACGGTCCGACCGAGAATACCCGCGTGACGATCGAGGACGTGATCTCACATACGCCGCAGACGATGAACACGATGAACGCTCAGTTCACGATCGCGTACTGATGCGCGCGCGATTCGGACCAATTCTCCTTCTCGCGTGCGCGCTCGCCGGCGCGGCGCCGGCGCCGCGCGCGATCGACGCCTGGAGATCGAGCGCGCAGTTCAGCGTCTCGCACGTTTGGGTCGAACGAGTGAAGGGAACGGTGCCGATTCTAAGCGGCTCGGTCGAGTTGGCGCCCGGTTCGGAGATCCCGACGAGCGCAGCCGCCGTGCTCGACGCGACGCGCATCAAGACCGACGAGCCCGATCGCGATCGCGCGCTCGAGTCGCCGGACTTCTTCGACGTCAAGAACTTTCCAACGTGGACCTTCGCCAGCACGAAGATCGTGCCGAAGAACGAGACCGCGTTCGAGATGGACGGCGACCTAACGATCCACGGCGTAACGCAACCCGAGGTGCTGAACGTCACCGTCGGGGGAACGCCGGAGCATCCCGAGTATCGCGCGACCGCCGAAATCGACCGTCACGCTTTCAAGATGAGCGTGACGCGGCTCGACCCGACAATCGGCGACACCGTCGACATCGCCCTCGATATCGTCCTCCGGTAGCGCCGCCGCTAGAGCGCGCCGCACTTTGGGATGCGAGCGCCGTGAGGCGGGACGTACGGATCGCGCGGTGAGTACATCTCCCGGTCGGGGCGACGTCCGTCGACGGTAACCGAATACGTCGGCTCCTCGCCGCACCACGTCCTGAAGTCGAACCGCTCTCCCTGACGGCTGAGCTTCGTCACCGTCAACTCGCCCGAGACGAAGGGCGATCCCGGCGCGATCGCTTCGGCCGGACCCCCGCGAATCAGAAACGCCGATCCGCCGCTGCCTTGCAGCAGCAGCGTTCCGATCCCGTTCTTGTCTATCGCGATTCCGCTGGCCTCATCGACGCCGATGCCGAGAACCCGTTGCGATCGGCGCCGCACCCGTCCGTCGGCGATCTGACGCGCCATGAAGACGGCCGTGCGGCCGAAACGATCGCGCGTGACGAAGTGCATGTCGGTGATCGCGTCCGCAAGCGGCGGAAACCGCAGAAAATTATACGTGAAACTGATCAGATGCTCGTACGGATTCGCGACGGCGTTGCGCGAGGTCGTGTCGCGGCGGCGGTCCTGGCGCGCGTCGAAGACATCGTGGCCGAGAATCGCTTCGCCCGCGCTCGTTCCGCCGACGGCGCCGCCGCGCTCGTAGAGGCGCTGCACGGCTTCTTGAATCGGCGTCGCCTTCCAGATGACGTAATCGGCTTGATCGCCGCCGGCAAAGAAGACGACCGAGGAATGTTCCACAATCGCGGCGGCGCGGCTGATGGTCGCGGCCGACGAGCACGTCGGCAGGAGCAGCGTGCGAACCGAGTGATAGGGCGCGAGGCGATAAATATAGCGGTCGTAGTCGTCGTTCCCGGTCGCGCGGAGCACGACGAGATCGCCGCCGCGCCGCGACGGCGAGCCGACGACGGTATCGTGCATCCAGACGAACTCGCTCTTGACGTCGAGCCCGCCGCCGCCGAGCACGAGCCCCGGTCCGTGCAGTGCGATGCGCTGCGGGTGCGGCGCGCCGATCGGCTTGTAGAAGATCGGATGGCACTCGCCCGGCCGCGCCGCTTCGACCGCGGGCGCCTGCGGAGCGACGCGCAACGCCGGAGCCGCGCAGCCGGCGATCAGCGCGGCGCAGAGCGCGCCCGCAAGACCCGATCTCCAGCCGATGACCCGCATGATGCTCCGTGTTAAGATGAACTCGAGGAGAAACCTACCATGAGCTTTGTCAAGGCGACGCAAGGTGGGCTTTCGATAACCGCCTACCGAGGCGACTTCAAGACCCTCCTGGCCTTCGATCTGGCCGGCTCCGACGTCAAGAACCTCGCCGGCTTCACGATCGCGGCGCAGCCCCAGGGCGCGGCCGCGTACTATCTCCTAAACGACCTGCAGTTTCAGACGCCCGGCAAACACGCGCAGGATCCGACCGAGCCGCCGAACTCCTCGATCAACGCGCCGTTTCAGAAGCTTCGCTGGGTGCACGTCCCCGGGATGTTCCATCAAGGCCTCGCGCCCGCGATCGGACCCTACACATATACCGTGACGCCGCGATACTTCGACGAGAACCAATCGCTCGAACCAATGGATTCGTCCCTGGCCGGGCAGGTTACGCTCCAAGTCGCTCCGTTCTCGAAGGGAAAGATCGAGGTCGGGTTCACGCGCGGCTTCACGCAGTCGCAGGCGTTCGTCCACCACTTCGGCCTCAAAGCCCTGATCCAACCGCCCGCCAAGGGGCGCCCGTTGATCTTCGATACAAAGGCCGTCTCAGGCAAGAACGCCGCCGGGCAGACGTTTACGTATGCCGATGAGTATCGGTGGCTCGGCTTCACCGCGCGCGAGAAGATCTTCGCGTTGCTCCAAGAGGTGACCGATAATAAGAATCTGACGCTCGACGTCTTCGCCTACGATCTCACCGAGCCCGACATCATGCAGTCGCTGATCGACCTCGGCAAAGACGGGCGCGTTCGGATCGTCCTCGATAACGCCAGCCTGCATCACGATGCGAGGAACGACAAGCCCGAAGACCGGTTCGAACAGGCCTTTCGCAAAGCCGCCGGCGGCGCGAAGGCGCCGATACGACGCGGACATTTCAAGCGCTACTCGCACGACAAGGTGCTCGTCGTATCGTCCAATGGCCAGCCGCAGAAGGTGCTCACCGGATCGACGAATTTCTCCGTCACCGGACTCTACGTGAACTCAAACCACGTCCTCGTCTTCAACGATCCGGCGGTCGCAGCGACGTACGAGAACGTCTTCCAGATGGCGTGGGAGGGCGGCGTCGCGCAAGCCGCCGCGGTCTCATCGCCCGAGGATACACAGAGCTTCCGGCTCTCGTCCGCAGGCGTGCCGCCGGCGGACGTCACGTTCGCGCCGCACTCGCCCGCTTTTGCCAACGGGCTGCTCGACGTCGTCGCGGACCGCGTCAAGAGCGAGGGGGCGGTGACGTCGGGACAAGGCTCGGTGCTCTTTGCGGTCATGGGGATCAAAGACGGAAACAGCCCGGTCTACGACGTGCTGCGCGCCATTCACAAGAATCAGAAAATCTTCAGCTACGGCATCTCGGACGACCCGGGCGGCATCGCGCTCTACAAGCCCGGCTCGAAGAGCGGCGTGCTCGTCACCGGCAAGCCGGTCGACACCGTACTTCCGCCTCCGTTCAACCAGGTGCCGAACATCGGCGGGATCGGCCATCAAGTGCACCACAAGTTCGTCGTCTGCGCATTCAACAATGCCAACGCGTTCGTCGTCTGCGGCTCGTCGAATCTTGCAAGCGGCGGGGAAGCGAGCAACGGCGACAATCTGCTGCAGATCTACGACCAAGACGTCGCGACGGTCTTTGCGATCGAGGCGCTCGCCCTCGTCGACCACTTTCAGTTCCTCAATCGCTGCCAGTCCGGTACGCGGTCGCGTTCCAAGCAACCGCCGGCGGACACGCGCCAGCGCGCGCTCGACGTCGCGTGGTACCTCTCGCCGACCGACGCCTGGGTTGCGGCGTACTACAAGGCCGATGACCTACACTACGTCGATCGCGTGCTCTTCTCGGGAGGCTCGACCGGGTCGGCCGTCGTTCCGCCGCCGTGGAGGCCGCCCACCGCGCCCAAGAGCGGCACGCGTAAGAAGGCAAAGCGTAAGAAGGCGAGAGCCTAGGCCGCGAGCGCGGCGTCAGTTGCCGCGCGAGACCGTGAAGCTGTTGAAGTATCCGTCGATCTTCACTTTAGCCGAGCCTTCGGGCTCGCCTCCCTTCGGATACTCCCAGAAGTCGAGCAAACCCGAATGCGGTCCCGGCGCGATGAGCGTGTCGCCTTCGATCTGGTCAGGCAGACCGTGACGCGGCACTTCCTTCGTGCGCCGCTCGAGAGTGCTGATCTGCACGACTTTGCCCCTCGCCGCTCCTTGCGGCTTTATCACGTAGACGAATTGCTGCTCTCCTCGCGCCTGCGCGGTGACGACGAGCGTTCCTCGATTCCACTGAGCGTTACCGGCCCATGGAACGTTGCGATCCAGGTTGAGGTACTGAATCGCGCTGCCCGGGTGATGGTCGAGAACCGCAACCGTCTGGCCCGTCGGCCAGGGCGTGACGAGGTAGAGTCTACCGTTGGCGCCGTATGCGCCGGCCGAGAATGGTCCGCCGTTGTAGAGCGTCGGTGAACCGCGCCCGTGGTGATAGAGCGCCAGTGTCGGCGAGTTCGTGTCGGTTATGACGGCGAGGTCGCCGGATGACGAATTGACGGCGCAGTTCCGTATGCCGGAGGGCGCCTTGAGCACTCGGTTCGGGTTCGTCTCGCCGTGCCTGAAAACGAAGACGTGCGACTGCGTGTGCTGCGGAACGCTCCCCTGGTCGACGACGTAGACGTTTCCGGCCTCGTCGCTGCAGACGCCCCGCAACGCCGCGGGCGAGAACCCCCCGATCGTATCGATCAGCTTGATCTTTGGATAGGTCAGCACGTAGACGAAACTGTGATTGCTGCTGACGGCGTACATGAGATCGCCCGTCGTGGCCGGCGCCCGGCTCTGGCGCGTCGCCCCAGGAACCTCGGGCGGCAGGCCATGCTGGGCCGTTGGAACTCCGCAGCCTGCAAGCGTCGCCGCAGCGGCGATGCCGATCAAATGACGATGAAGGGTCGGGGTTCTCATCGGCGTCCCTCCCAAATTCAACGGGCCCGTACGGCAACGTTCGACGCGAGGGCCGTCGCCCCCGCGCCCGATTAGACGGCGAGCTGCTTATCCAGGACGAAGATCTGGACCGTGTCCTGCATGAGGCCGTCGCCCTCCATCGCCTCGGCGGTCTCGGGAAGCTCGATCGCCGCCATGAACTTCGCCACGTCGCCGGTTTCGAAGCACGTTCCGATATAGTTGTCTTCGCCGAATCCATAGCCGATCGGCGTCGTGATCCCGTACGCGCTCCTGAAGAAATCGGCGTGCGTGCGGAACCCGGCCTCCCATTTTGCTTGATCTTCGCACTGCGCGGTAATCAAAATCGTTGCCATCGTCATTATCTCCTCGAATCGGCAGGTTGAGCCGCGTGATTCCCGCACGCCCGCGCCGCGGCCTCCGCCGGGGAGTAGGCGGCGGAGCCGAGAAACGCCAACACCCCAGCGAATGAACACTGCTTTCGCCATCACGCTCGTTGCAGTTGCAGCCACACCGGCTGCCGTGGGAACCCCTACGCCGATCCCCGATGCCGCGACGATCCTGCAGCGCAGCGAACGCGCGTGGCACGGGCTCGCCTCGTATCAGGTTCCCGTGACGATCAACGGCAGCGTGCGCGTCAGCATCATCTCGCTTCCCGTCCGGATGACGGGCACGCAGTATTATGAAGCGCCCGATCGTCAGGCGCTGCACCTGAACAACCCGCCGAGGCTCGCCGCGGGGCTCGGCAACACGCTCTCAACGATGGGCACGCCGCAGACGTGGCTGCAAGACTACGCGATCGCGGCGCCGACGACGCAGCCGCATGGTAGCCACACCGCCTACGTGCTCGTCGGCACTCCAAAGCGGGAGAGCCGCGTGAAGACGATGACGATCTGGGTGAGCGCGACGACCTACGCGCTCGAATCCGTCATCTTCGCATATACGAACGGCGCGAGACTTCAGGTGACGTTCGTCCACCATCCGGGAATCACGCAATACCACCTTCCGCGAACCGCGAACATCACCGCGAACTTCCCGAGTTACCGGGGCAACGCCACGATCACGTACGGCGCCTACGTTCTCAATCAGCCGATCCCGCAGTCCGTCTTTGGGCAGCATTAATTATCCCTCGTCCTACATCGATCTGCACGTTCGCCGTGCCCTCCCGCCGCGATCCGGTTCCAACGTCGCACCCGATGCATAGCAATGCATCCAAATGAACCCTCCCGGCTACGGTTTGGCTACGAAACTAGAAGTAATCGACGGGCGGGAGTCCTTCGCGCTCTCGCCACGCTTTGTGCGACTCGATCGCCGTAGCGTGTAATGCTTTGTACTCCTCTGGCGTAGGTTCAGCGTAGTCCATCGGAAACCCGGGAAGCGGCCGCGGTCGAATGGGCACGCGAACATTGCCCTTCTCGATTCGCTCTACTCGCACGTACTTGCTGGCGTTTGCGTCCCAGCAGTATCCGTGGCAGCCGCTCTTCCACTCATTGAACCCAACGACGCTCTTGACGAAGGCGAGCGCGCCGCAGGACTTCCCCGTCATCGGCGCCGTGAACTCGACCTCCGGAAACTCGGCGCGGATGATGCGGGCGCATTCCTCCCAGCCTCGACGTTCGGTCAGGCGCAGGTGAAGTGCGCGCGACCTTGCGCCCTGCCGTTGTTCCGTTGTCATCGATCGGCGCATATCCGGCGCCACGCTATCCGACGGTGGTTTCCGACACGTGCTCCCCGGCGAGCATCTCCTCGAAGATGGACTCCTCGTGCGGTTCGAGATGCCGCTCATACGGCGGATTGGGCGCAGTGTGGAGCTGCTCATTCGGTCGCGTGACCGCTTTGAGGTCGGCGATATGGTCCTCGCGCGTTCCTGAAGCGCTTGCAATCGCTTTGAGCGCCTCCTCCGTAACGCCTAGGGCCAGCGCTTGCTTTTGAAGTGCCGCGATTTCTTGGTCGGTGTCGCTTAGCTTCCTCATCTTTGCTCCTTTCCACGTCCATTATACTACCGTTCCCGCGTCGCTCGCGGCGCGTGTGCTCGTTCTGGGGCACCGAGCGGCTCGGTCATTCGAAGATCGGCGTGACCTTCACTCTCCGGATGTTGGCCCTTCGACTGCGCCGCTTCGCGGCGCGCTCAGGGTGACACATGGTCGCGCGCATCCTGCGCTCGCTCAGGATGACGGTTCGAGTCTAGGTAAGTGACGGCTCGCTCGTCTAGCGCATCAGCTGGAACAGCGGCGCCCCGTCCTTGATGACCTTCAGCGTCGGCGATCCCGTCTTCGTTCCGAGATGAAAGGTCAAGTCCACCGAGCCCTTGACCGGGCCGAACGTCTTGCAGGTCGCGAATGCCTCGCTGCCCGTGCCTTCCATCGTTCCCGTAATGGGATGCTTGCCTTTGATTAGGAATGTCTCAGCGAAGGTCCAGAACGATACTCCGCTGACGTTGACGAAGTTCCACCCTCCCGAGACCGAGAACTTTCCGCGATAGCGGCCCTTGGCCTTTCCTTTCGCGGTGAACTGCGCCGAGCCCGAACCGCTCACGCAGGAGAGCGTCTTGACGGCCGTCTTCTTGGTCGTCAACGTTTCGAAGGGTTTCTTCTTCGCATCAGTGTCGCCGTTCATTTGCGCGCCGGTTGTCTGCGCACCGAAAGGTGCAAAGACCGGAGGCGTCGTGCTCGAGCAGCCCACCAACCCTGCGAGCACGCTAGCGAGACAAAGCCCGTAACGAGATTTCATCGCAGTCCCTTCCTCGCGAGCGGCGCGATCACCCGTTCCCAAAATCTCGAGCAGCAGCCCGATGTAGTCCGGCTCGCCCGCGGGCTCCGCGAACGAAGAAAACCCCGATACGATCGGGGTTTTCAAATGGCTCCGGATGTTGGCCCTTCGACTGCGCCGCTTCGCGGCGCGCTCAGGGTGACACATGGTCGCGCGCATCCTGCGCTCGCTCAGGATGACGGTTCGAGTCCAAGTAAGTGACGAAGACCACCCCGTCGTGGGGTGGTCTTCGTCA
>DATKMJ010000038.1 GCA_035541935.1 Candidatus Binatia bacterium
GGTTCGGCCGCGCTCACGATCTCCGACAGCACAGGCACAACGAACAGTTTCGCCGCCTACGGCAGCCTCTACAAGACGAAAGAGTTTCTGCCGCAGATCTCGAGGATGGTCGCAAGTTTGAGTAACGGTCCATACTCAAGCGGCGGTTGGAGTGACGTTCGCGGCACGAGCTTTGACGGACTCGATCGGCCGCTCAAGAAATTCGAGCTTGCTTTCGGCACGGTCCCGGTGACGAAGAATACCTACGACGCGTCCGGTCAGTATGACCTGCTCAACCAGACAACCAACGCCGTCGGACAAATCACAACGTATGCCTACGACCATATCGACCGCGTCAACCAGATTACGTTCAGCGGCACCAGCCCGCTCGCCGATGGCCGAAGCTATACATATGATGCGGACGGCAGAACGGCGACGGCGACGAACTCTCAGCTCGGGACCTTGAGTTACGTCTACGATGTCGATGGCGATATGACGAGCGTGACGGAACCCGCGCAGGCGGGAGCCCAATCGCTGATCTGTTACGCATATTATCCCGACGGTATGCGTGCGTATCTCGGGATCGGCGAACCCAGTCTTGACAGCTGCGGCACGAATACGAACGGCATCACGGCGCAAAATCCAAGCAACGGTGGCATCCGCCAACCACAAATCTTCAGCTACGCTTATACCGAGGACGGCCTTCTCGCAGCGCAAGTCGTAAACTGGGGCATCAATCAGGAGAAGTTTTCATGGACATATACCCCGAGCCAGCGTGAGACGAGCGAGACCGATCCACTCTATCAGCAGGTCGCATATCAGCCGCCGAACGGTAGCACCCAGATTCAATTCGGGGAGAAGACGTATCAATACGACCAGTACGGCCGCGTAAACCAGTTAGTGTTTCCCGCAGGATACACAGAATCCAACCCGGTCTACGATTACGACGACGAGCTCGCTGGCTATGCGCAGGGCGTACCGCAGCCTACGATCACGCGCTACCTTACGCTGAATGCCAGAGGCGAACTGCTTGGTGATTTTCCGCAACAAAATCCGCCACCGGGAAGCACGTGGGCGCAGGGGCCGACCTATTCGGCGAACGGTGCGCAACTGGGGAACGGAAGCACGTGCACCGGGACTAATCCTGTACAGGCGCCCCCGAACGCGCTGCAAGTCGACGTCCGCAGCAACATGGTGACGGCGATTCTCAACCCGGGCTGCGCCCAAGGCATCCCCGGGGCGTTTGTTTATACGTACGACGGCGCCGGTCGGCAGATCAATGTGACGGACTGGCCGAGTTGGCCTAACGGCGGGGGCACCCAAGGAGCATCGACGACGGACTACGATGCGGAAAACCATGTCGCGGACACCCAGAACGGCGTTACAAGTTCCACTGCGCTGTGGGGGCCCGACACCCATCAGCGTGTCGATACATCGACGTCAAACAGCCAGAGCGAAACAGACTCGGCGCACTGGGACGGCGAGACGATCCTATTTTCCAGCTCCAACCCCGGTTCGCCTAAGCTCTATATCGGCAAGTTCGCGACGATGGACTACGCCGGGGACATCACAGTCATTGATCGCGATCAGAGCGGGGCCGAGGTCACCGCCCATGGCTACCAGTCAGGCAACCTCGGACTTCCGCCGTGGATCACCAACGGGAACTGGTACGACGGTTGGTCAACAGGCACTGTGAGGACGCTCTACGTTTACAAAGCCCAAAAAATGTACCCCGTTCAACTCTTCCCTGGCAACTGCAACGTGACCAATACGAATAACAACTACTACACGTGCCCGACCACCGCGAATGGGGCGTTCGCCATGAAGCGAGCAGATGGCTACGCCATGGTCGGCGGACTAGTCCAGGGGGCCCGCACCTATGATCCGACCAGCGGCCAGTGGCTCACGCCCGATCCGTATGCGGGCGATATAAGAGACCCTCTATCGCAAAAGCCCTTCATGTGGAATAATAACAATCCGGTCCAATGGAGCGACCCGAGCGGATATGAAGGATGCGAACCCGGAACTTGTGGTATTGACCCGATCCATCCGCCGCAACCCCCGGCAAATGCGGAAACGTATGGCAAGTTAGAGGGGCACATCGGGCCCGCATCGGTTTCCATCACCGTAACAGAACGCAGTGGAGCCTTTTTGAGCCTAGGCGCCACCGGTAACTTGAAAACAGTTGTCGGCAACCTGGTTAACCTCACAAAGGGAAGGTTGAGCGCAGGCGCGTCTCTCACCGGGGGAGTGTGCCTTCCTTCTGCAGGCAAGAGTTGCGGAGACGTCCTTAAGGAAGGGAGCGGTGGTATGAGTCTCAGCGTGGGAGAGGGTATAAACGCTACTGTAGAGGGTCAACGCAATGGCAGCGGCTTCTTGGTAGGCGGAGGCATATCGCTGGGCCCCCCTGGACTTAATGCATCAGGAGGTTACGGTGTTCGCGTCACCGATGGCGCTAAGCAAAAGCATGCCGCAACCAAGCGGTATTAGTCGCACATGGTTGCTGTTTACGCCGGTGCCATCGTCGCGCTATGCGTCTATTCGCGATGGATTTGGCTGCACACGCGAAGACTGCAGTTCTTTTTGCGAGTCCTGTTACTTCTGCTCCAAGCGCTTATGATTGCGTCGATAGTAGCGGCTGCGTATTATCATGTCGGCAAAAGAGCCGAGCTGTCACTGGAGGCACTCGGGTTAACGATCGCCGTAACAGCAATCATCGCGCTATATTTCAAGGACCGAATCGATCTCGATGATACACAACGCTGAGAAGAGTCAACAAAAAGCGCGCCGCAGTAAAGGCGTTCTAATATGAACGGATGCTTACGTACGTTCTTGTGCAGGCTTCTCGCCGTCATTACTATCGTGCTTTTCGTTTCGCACGCGGCTAGAGGCCAAGATCAAGCTGGCCAGGTGAAGCGGTTGGCCTTTCTCGCTGGATCGTGGCGATGTGCAGTTCACGGACCAGGTGTGCCGGACGGCATCGTGGATGAACTGACCTATACGTTCACGCCAGATTGGTCTTGGATGATCGAGACGTCACACGTACGGCAACCCGGAAAGGACCATTGGAGTACCCAGCTTTGGGGATACGACGCACGTGATCAGCGATTGGTCGCATATCAGTTCGACTCAACCGGCGTCTCGACTAAGACGGTAGAGGGTTGGGTCGAAGGCCGCTTCCAGAGTAGGCGCGATGATAATGGATCAACCGTCGTATTGGATCCATCGCGAGGTAACGCATTCGACTGGACAATCAAGACTGCCGATGGCTCAAAGGTGATCACGGAGTCCTGTACACGCTCACGATAGCGGAGGCCTCTTGCGCGCTCGGGGGGGACGGGGGCCAGCCGGCCCGTAGGGGCCCAACGGCCCCCTTTCTCAGGGGCATCAAGGGGCGGCTCACGCCAGCTCCAGCCGACCGTTGCGCAGCCAGCCGTGGTAGCCGGAGCTGCCGATGCCGCCGATCTGGATCGATGGGGTCGCCGTCACCGTCGGCGGGGTGGCCTTGGGATCGCCCGGATCGAATCCAGCCGCGGCTGGTAACGGGTCTGACATGAGGTGGCAAAACGGTTCAGGTTAAAATTGTGAGTTCCGGGCCACCGATCGTAACGCGAGGCTTCAAAGTCAGGTGCTTCGCCGAGTGGCCCACATTTGGCCCACATAGTCGCGGCAACCGAAGACAACCGGTGACCACAGCGATAGCGGCATCTTCCTTAGAAAGCGCGCTCTTAGTCGTCGTCAGTACTTTCGAGTCGTGCTGCTGTATCGCTTTCGATTCCCGTTGGCGCTACCAGCTTGTCATCCTGAGCTTGTCGAAGGATGTATGTGCGGTTTTTTGATGCTTGCAATGAGACGGTTGCGACCGCGGGGGCCCGCAAAACAAGCCATCGGCTCGCGGCCTCGACGTGAGGACCGCGGCAGGCGTTCTCGCTCTCGCTTCGCCGGCCGCATCGCAACTGCGCCAGCGGGCCTCTCAGCGGTCGGGTAGCGGAGGCAATTGCGCTCGGTATTTGCGGTTGCCAAACGGTTGCCGTCGGTGGCCGATCGTTTAATCGGAACCGTGAAGCGAGCGCTGCCCCAAAGAGGGCGGCGCTCGCTGGAAGGTTCGCTTTGAGACTTGCCCGCGACCCTACGGATCGAGGGTTCCGATCAGCCGTGCAGCGGACTTCGTATCGATGGCAAAGACCGAAAGGTGCGCGTCGCTCGGAATCTCGGATGATTTGTCGCCTAGTAACGCTTTCTCGCTGTCGGTCTTATGCTTGAGGCCTTTCGCGAGACCGGTGATGTTCGCTGCAATCAGCGGTGCAAACATACCGCTTGCGCCCGGTGCCCCAGCGGCAAAACCAACGGACTTTGGCAGCGTCGAAGGCAAGGGCGATAAAAAGAATTCGCCGCCCGAAACCTTGCCGCTTTTTGCGGGCCCGCTTGTGCCTTTCGCGAGGGCGAATTCGAATACGGTGGAAACCTCCGGCGGCACTTTTTGCGCCGCATCGTAGACCCCGACGGCAACCGGGCCGTTAAGGACTTGCTGCACGTAGGGAGACGCATGATGGACCACGAGGGCCGTCTCGCTCGAAGATTCATTGGGTTCGACAAAGTTAACGAAGCGTAGCGTTTGCGCGGAGACTTGGCCTGCAACCACGACGCTATAGCTGGCGCCCCCCTTCAATCGTACGTCCTCTGACGCGACTGCGGGTCCCATCGAGCCGAACTTCACGACGTCGACGGTATACGCACCGGCCGGCACGCTGAGGAAGTCGGTAATCTGCGGATATTGTGCGTTGGCGATCGTTGGTTGTTTCGGCCGCTTGGCGCCTTTTGAATAGACGTAGATGTCAACGGCGCCGGCATCCGGAGAACCGTGTATGGCCCGCAACGATGCCTGGCCCATCGCGCCCGGCTTCACCATTGGCGCTTGCGCCGCGGCTGCTCCTTGCGGTGTGAGCAGACCAGATCCTCCCGGCCCCGAGCAGCCCGTGCAGAGCGCGGCCGCTATTGCAAGGCCGATCAGGCGTTGCAAATTTCCAGAATAGTTCACGTCAATGTACCTTTCTTTGGGTTGGTTAAAAGTAATGGCACGGCGTTCGACTTGGGTATGCGTGTAGTGAAGGGCGCGTTTACCGCGGTGCAGCAGCCGCCGCCGGCTCCGAAGCGAAGCGACGTTCGATCTCCTCGCGCCGATAGGCGAAGATCGCTTCTACGTCGTGGCGCACCAATGGCAGCGCGATCGCGCTGAACGGCGCGAACGGCAGCGCGTACGTCACGTCGTCGGCGATCACGGTGCCTCCGGGAATTTCCATGAAGGTGTGCTCGTGTTCCCAGAGTGCGTACGGGCCGCGCAGCTGCACGTCGACGAAGCCATGCGGCGGGTTCCACTTGGCGATGAGCGTCTTCCAGGAGAGTGGCACGCCGTGCAGGCGCAGATCGTACTCGATGACGCTACCCTCTTGGATAGCCGCCGCGCCACTCTTAATCGTGAAATGTAGCGACGACGGCGTGATCGCTTCGAGATTGCGCGCGTCGGAGAAGAAGGCGAATATCTCCTCCACCGGCAGCGGCACGAACTGCTGCGATGCAAAGGTTTGCAGTACCGCCGGCGTGCCCGCCGCGTCCGGATTGAAGAGATGCTGCAGCGCCGTTTCGAGTCGCTTCTCGCGCCACACGTAGCCGGCGCTCGCGGCAACGGCCGGCAGCACGAGCTGACTGATGAGAAGGCTTTCGGCAAACTCGCCGAGCATCGCGCGCAGCGCAAACGGAGGTGCGGGCGCGAGCGCGGGGCGGTACATCGCCGCGCCGATCGCTTGCGCGACGCGCGCGTTGGTTGCGACGTCGGGCGAGACCGCATTGACCGCGCCGCGCACCGTCTCGGTCTCGATGGCAAGGAGGTAGAGGCCGACGATATCGTCGAGCGCAATCCATGGTACGAACTGTCGCCCGCTGCCGAGCGGGCCGCCGGCGCCAAAGGCAAACGGGCGCGCGATTTTCGGTAACGCGCCGCCGTCGCGTGCAAGCACGATGCCGGTGCGCATGACGACCGTGCGAATCCCCAGCGCCTGCGCGCCAAACGCCTCGCGCTCCCAGTCTCGACAGACCGTTGCGAGGAAATCGTTGCCGGGCGGCGAGGTTTCGAAGAGCGGTTCGTCGCCGCGATCGCCGTAGTACCCTACGGCCGACGCGCTCACCAGTACGCGCGGCTTCCTGCGGCAGGCCGAGAGAGCCCGGACGAGGGCGCGCGTGCCCTCGACGCGCGACTGCCGGATCTCCGTTTTCTTTTCAAGGGTCCAGCGGCCGTCGATCGGCTCACCGGCCAGGTTGATGACCGCATCGAGCGTCTCCAGCTGCCCGGGGTCCGGTCGCCGCAGCAACGGAACCGCGACCCAGCCCCGCTCGTGAAAGGCATGGGCGAGAGCCCGCCCGATGAGTCCACTGGCACCCGTCATTCCCACTCGCATAACCGCATGGTGGCACATTTGCCCGTATTTGTCCAGGGCAAACCATAGACAAAATTGCCACAGCCTGGTAGAGTGCCGGCGTGGGGATCTCTGGGAAACGCGCGGTCGTGGTCGGGGCGGGCATAGCCGGCCTTACCGCGGCGGCTCGGTTAGCAAAGGAAGGCTATGCGACGACGCTGCTCGAGAAGGGTGCCGACGCAGGCGGCCGCGCCGGCCGGCTGGAGCGTGAGGGCTTCCGCTTCGATCTCGGGCCGACGCTGCTGTTCATGCCCGACGTCTTCCGCGCGGCCTTTGCGGCGTGCGGCGCCGATTTCGACCGTGAGGTGCCTCTGGCGCGTCTTCCGGTGAACTATCGGCTGCATTTTGCCGACGGGCGCACGCTCGAACTGTCGCCCGTGCTCTCCGACACCCTGGCGTCGCTCGAGAGCTTCGCGCCCGGCTCGGGTCGCTCGCTCTTGCGCTACCTCGCCGGCAGCGCGCGTGCGTACGAACTCGCGCGCGAACACTTTGTCGGCAGGCGTATCAAGAGCGCCTGGCAGTTTCTCTCGCCGCGTTCGATCGGTGCGCTCGTGGCGAGCGGCGCATTTCGCTCGCTGCGCGCGACCGCGGCGCGCGCGTTCGGCACGTCCGAACTCGCGGCCGCGCTCTCCTTTCAAACGATGTACCTCGGCATGTCGCCGTTTGCGAGCCCCGAGTTGTACCGCCTCTTGCTCTTCACCGAGATGGGCGAGGGCATTTTCTACCCCCAAGGTGGGATGTACGCTTTGGTTTCGGCGCTCGAGCGAGTCGCACGCGCACGCGGCGCCCTGCTCCAGTACGGCATCGAGGTTGACGGCGTGGTGCGCAAAGGCGACACCGTCGTCGGCGTGCGTGCCGGCGACGTTACCTATCCGTGCGACGTCGCGCTCTTTACCGCCGATCTTCCCCATGCGTTCGAAACGATTCTCGGCGAAAAACATCGCTCAACTTCGATGCGGCTGACGCCATCGGCGCTGCTGCTCTACGTAGCGCTCGACAAGCGCTATTGCGGCCTGCGCCATCACGAGTTTCTCATGCCGGCCGATCTGCGCGAAACGTGCCGCGATATCTTCGAGCGCGGCATCTTTCCGCGCGATCCCGCGATCTATCTGGCGGCGCCATCGGGTACCGATCCCGGCTGCGCACCCGACGGAAAGGAAGCGCTCTACGTGCTCGTTCCGGTTCCGAACTTGCGCGGCAGCATCGCGTGGGAGACGGAGACCGAGGCGCTTGCCGCCGAGGTCCTCGAGCGCATCGAGCGCCGGCTTTTGAGCGGATTGCGCGGGCGGGTGCGCTGGTTCGAGACGCGCACGCCGCGCGATTTCGCACGTACGCTCAATCTGTACGGCGGCGCGGCGTTCGGGTTGTCGCACGATCTGCTGCAGATCGGTCCATTTCGGCCGGACACCCGCCATCCGCGCTTGCGCAACCTCTACTTTGCAGGCGCGAGCACGCGCCCGGCGACGGGGCTTCCGCTCGTCACGATGAGCGCCATGCAGACCGTCGAGCGAATCTGCGAAGAAGTGCCCGCATGATCGGCTTGCGCGACAGCCGTGCCTTCTGCGCGCGCGTGATGCGCGTGCACTCGCGCAGTTTCTATCTTTCGACACGGCTGCTGCCGCGGGTCAAACGCGAGGCGATCGAGGCGCTCTACGCCTTCTTTCGTTGCGTCGACGATACCGTCGATACGGGCTCGGAGACGGCGCCGCAGCGCCGCGCGCGCCTGCTTCACTATCGCCGAGACGTTGCGGGACTTGGCGTTCGCAGCTACGCGAGCTGCCGCGAGTGGTTTCCGGCGCTGGCCGCCGCGTACGCCGATTTCTCGCTCGACGTCGGGCCGCTCGCGGAGCTGATCGACGGTTGCGAGAGCGATCTCGCCGGCGTGGACGTGCGTACGACCGTGGAGATGGAGGCGTACGCGCGCGCCGTCGCCGGAACCGTAGGCCGCAGCGTAATTCCAATTCTGGGCGCGTCGGACGCAGACTCACTCGAACGTGCCGAGCGCCTAGGCATCGCGATGCAGTACACCAACATTCTGCGCGACGTTGCCGACGACCGCGCGATGGGGCGGAACTATCTACCGCTCGCAGAGTTTCCGCACGAGACCGCCTCGTCGGTAATGCGCCGCGTCGCCGCCAAGGCACGCCGGTACTATCGCGAAGCTTCCCTGCTGCAAGCGCGCTTGCCGAACGACGGTTCGCGGGCCGCGTTCTTGATGGCGAGCAGCTTCTACGAACGCATTCTCCGAGGAATCGAAGCGCGCTGTTTCGATCCGGAGGGTTCGCGCGTCGTCGTCAGCGGCGCGCGCAAGCTCGAGCTCGCGGCGCGCTGCATGATTACGGCTTACACGGGCTTAGCGATCATCAGATAAATGACCGAAAAAAGTGCGATGGTCACCAGCCATCCGGCGGCGTTCCAGAGGGCAAAGAGCGTCGGTAATCCCGGCGAGCCGTCGCGCGCGCGGCGACGCATCGTCAGCTCGACGGGCAGCAGCACGCCCAGCCAAATAAGCCCGCCGAAAATGACCACCTCGAGCGCCCGTCGCGTCCAGAGCACGCGCACCGGATCGAAGCCCTCGAGGTGCGCGAGAGCGACGCCGCTGGCGACGACCGCGCCCCCGAAACACGCGGTGAAGAGCACGTCGGTGAAGAGAATCTCGCGCGTTGCAAACGCAAAGAGCGCTTTGTCGCGGGCGAAGTATGCGCGCAGTGCCCACACGCCCGTGACCGCGAAGTTTCCCAGCCATAAGACGGCGGCGGCAACGTGCAGCGTTTTGAGGAATGTCACTGCTGCGCCCTTCGGGAGGGGCCGGTGAAGTCCGTCATCGTGGTCGGCGCCGGATTCGCGGGACTCTCGGCCGCGATCGAGCTGGCGCGCCGCGACCTACGCGTGACGGTCGTAGAATCGCAGAGTTCCCCCGGCGGTCGCGCACAACGCTTGCACGCGGCGGGCGGCTACACGTTCGATGCCGGCCCGACGCTGTTGGTGATGACCGACGTACTGCGCTCGGTGCTCGGTGCCGATGCGTTCGAAGACCTCTCGCTGGAGCGTCTGGAGCCGGGATATCGCGTCTTGTGGCCCGGCGGGGAGCGCTTTGAAATGAGCTCGAACTTGGCGCGCTTCCTAGAAGAAATCGCCCGCTTCGAGGGTTTCGACCGCCGCAGCCCGGCGTTGGAATATCTTGCCGCGGTTCACGAGCAGTATCTCCAAGCGCGCGCCAAGATTCTCGACGTCGATCATACGCCGCTGTCATTTCTGGCAACGCTGCTGCGGCCGGGGCGCTTTGCGCCGTGGTCGCTCCGACCGCTGCTGCGCTTCGCGCGCAAGTATTTTCGGAGCGACCGTGTGGTGCAGGCGCTCACGTTTCAGCCGCTCTATCTCGGCACGTCGCCGCTGCGTGCGCCCGGCGTCTACGCGATGCTCGCCGTCGAAGAGATCGTGGGCGGCGTGTGGTACGCGCGCGGCGGCATCGGCACGGTCGTCGACGCGCTCGAAGCGCAGGCGCGCGCGCTGGGCGTGACGTTCGCGTACGACGCGCCGGCGCGCGCGGTCGTCGAGGAACGTGGACGAGCGCGCGGCGTGCGTTGCGACGGCGGCGAACTGCGCGCCGACGGGGTCGTCGTGACGGCCGACCGGGAGCCGGCGATGCGCGCGCTCTTCGCCGATCCGCCGCGGATGCGGCGCCGGTTGCGTTACGGCCATTCGGCGATCGTATGGTATTTGGGCATCGAAGGTTCCGTGGAGCTGCCGCACCACAGCATGCTCTTGCCGGACGATGCGTGGAGCGCGTACGAGGCACTCGATCGCGGCGAAGAGCCGTCCGAGCCGCTCGTCTATGCATGCAATCCGTGCATCTCCGATGAGTCCCGCGCGCCGCGCGGTCATTCGGTTTTGACGCTGCTCGCGCCGGTGCCCAATGCTTCGGCCCTGCCGCGGCTCGACGAAGAGGCGCTCTTCGCGCGCGTGCTCGCGCGAGTGGAGCGCGAAGCCGGACCGTTGCGCCGGCGGATTCGCTATGCCGGGTCGCGCGGCCCCCGGACCTTTGCTTCGCAGCTGCAGCTCGCGCGCGGCGCCGCGTTCGGACCCGATCACACGCTCGATCAAATGGCCGTGCTGCGCCCGTCAATTCGCCATCCGCGCATCGGCAACGTGGTCTTTGCGGGCAGCGGGACTCACCCAGGCTCGGGCGTGCCGATGGTATTAATCTCGGGCCGTCTTGCGGCGCAGCACTTGGTAGAGGCGATCGCGTGATCGCGGCGCGACGGTACGAAGGCTTCGTCGCGACTTTCGGCGCCTACGTGCACTGGCTCTTGCGACGGTCGTTTCGTGGCGTCTGGGTATCGAAGGGCGCCACGTTTCCTTCGAGCGGCTTCGTGGCGGTCGCGAATCATACGTCGTGGTGGGATGGATTCGTGGCGTTTGCCGTGCAGCGCGCGATCGCACCGCGGCACCCGTTCTACGTGATGATGAGCGAAGATGGTTTGCGGCGCTTTCCCTTCTTTCGTTACGGCGGAGCCTTTGCCGTGGACGCGTCGTCGCCGCGCCGTGCGCGTGACGCAATTCTCTATGCCGCCGATCGCGCGGCCGCGGGTACGGGTCTCTGGATCTTTCCGCAGGGCCGGCTCGAGGCGCCCGGGACGTCGCTCGTTTTCACCCGGGGCTTCGCCCACGTCGCGCGCCGAGCTAACGTGCCGGTGATCCCCTGCGCGATGCGTTTCGCGCTGCTCGACGGACAGCGTCCGGATGCGTTTCTCGAAGTCGGCCCGACGGTATACGACGCGTCGCGCGCGACGGGCGAACTCGCGCGCGGCGCCGTTGCAGCGATGTTGGCCCGGCTCGATTGCGAGATTTCATCCGGTCGCGCGTTTGAGAACCGTCGCTCGCTAGTGGCGCCGGCGCGAGGCGTCGATGACGTCACCGGGCGCATCTTCGCGCCGTTAGGAAAGTCGTTGTAGCGTGGCGATTGCCGTTCTCGCGTGGCTTTGCACGGCGATTGCATGCGGCGGGCTCGCCGTGCAGCTGCTGAACATGCGCTTCTACCCGAGACTGCGGCCGCGCACGTTGCCCGAACGCTCGATCGTCGCCTGTGTAGCCATGCGGAACGAAGAAGAGAACGCGCGCGCGTGCATTGATGGACTGGCGGCGCAGCCCGAAATCGGCGCGATCCTCGTCTGCGACGACGGATCGTGCGATCGAACCCTCCCGCTGCTGATGGAGCGTGCGGCGCGCGACTCACGCATTTTCGTAGTGCCTCTGCCGGATTCGAAGAACGCGTCGAAATCCGCGGCGCTCGCCGTCGCCGGTGCGTACGCAGCGTCGCTGCCGTATCGCTATCTCTTGTTTACCGATGCCGACGTGCGCCTCGAGCGCGGCGCGGCCGGCGCGCTGCTGACGCGCTTGCACGAAGCGGACGCGACGGCGTTGACGGCGTGGCCGCGCGTGCGCGGTGAGGCGCTTGCCGACGTGCTGCTGGCGCCGCTGGTGACGTTGCTTTTGCTGCAGGCCTTGCCGATGTGGCGGTCGCGCGCCGGCGATCCACGTTTCGTCGCCGGAAACGGGCAGCTCTTCTTGGTCGACGCGCACGCCTATCGCCATTGCGGCGGCCACGCGGCAATCACCGATGCCGTGGAAGATGTCGCGTTGGCGCGCAATCTCGCCCGCTGCGGCTACGCCGTCGCCTTTGCGAGCGCGGCCTCGATTGCCGGTACGCGCGGATACGGATCGCTGCGCGCCGCCATTGGCGGCTTGGGGAGATCGCTTTACGCCGGCGGCGGCGTCGCCGCCTGCGCGGCGTTTGCCCTGTGGCAGGCGACGGCGTTCGCACTACCCTACGTGCTGTTGCCCTTCGTTCCGGCAATTGCGGCATGTGCCATCGCAGCCGGCATCGTGGCGCGCGTCGTGCTGGCGTTGCGCATGGGCGAAAGCCCGGCCGGCGTGCTGCTCGCGCCGGCGGCCGCCGCCGTTGCGACGGCCGGGGCGCTCGGCGTTGCCCTTGCCGGCGCGCGGGGCCGCCTGACGTGGCGTGGAAGAACGATTCGCCGATGAAACATTCGATTGCGGCCGTCGCTCGTATGGCCAATCTCTCGCCCGACGTCATCCGTTCCTGGGAACGGCGCTACAAGATCGTCGAACCGGCGCGCAACGCCTCGGGCGTGCGACTCTATAGCGATGAAGACGTCGCGCGCCTTACGTTAGCGCGCGAAGCGACGCGGCTTGGGCACCCGATCCGGCACGTCGCGCAGCTCAGCGACGAACAACTCGAGGAGCTGCTCGACCGCAAACCGGTGGAGAGCGGCGGAAACCTCGAGGTCGTCGCGCGCCTGCTCGACGCGATGCACGCTCACGATCTCGCCACCGCGTCGCAAATCCTGCGCGTCGCCGCCCTGCTGATCCCCGTGCGGGAGCTGGTGCTCGAAATTCTCGCGCCTGCGCTGCGCGAAGTCGGGCGCCAGTGGGAGCACGGCGACCTGGCAATCTGGCAAGAGCATTTTCTTTCCAATGAAGTCCTTGGCATTGCGGGGCCGCTGCAGCAGCTAGCACCTGGCCCGCGCGTCCTTTTTGCAACGCCGCCGTTCGAGCGCCACAGTTTCGGTATAGGCTTGGCCGCGCTGCTCGCCGCCGCGCGCGGCGTTGCCGCCTGCAACCTCGGCGTGATGGTGCCCGCGGCGCAGGTGATTGCCGCCGCACGACAGCTGCACGCGGCAGCGGTCGTTATCGGCATGACGCACGAAGCTCTGCCGAAAGAAGACGCGATTGAGTACGTGCGCCAACTCGATGCGGGCTTGCCGGCCGGCGTGGATTTGGTGCTCGGCGGCACCGCCGGCGCGCGCGTTGCCGCGTCGGTAGCGTCGCCGCGCGTACGCAGCATCGCGACGCTCGAAGAGTTCGACGCTCTCTGCGTACAGTGGCGCTAACGGCGCTTAACGCTCGGCCGTCACCGCCGTCGCAACGTCGTGCGGACCGTCCGCCATAACCCGATGCGATCGAGGCAGTGCCGTGCGCCGCGGCGCCGACTTCTCGAAGATGCGGCGAGTTAATTACGTTCGCCGCCGAGCTCGCCTAAGACGCGGCGACACGCAGCGAGGATCTCGCCCGAGAGCCTTGGATTCGCTTTCGCCACGCCACGCGCCACGGCGATGGCCCCAATTGCGCCGACGGCAATCGTTAAGGCACGTTCGCGTGGAGTCGCCGTGAGGGAGGCCTCCTGCATTGCCGCTTCAATGGCGCGTACGGTTCGTTCGAACCCTTGGGCAAACGAACGGCTCACAGTTTTATCGTGCCGGCCAATTTCGCTGCCCGACGCCGCCATCGCGCAGCCGTCGGCGACGTTGTCCCGATGCCGTTTGCTGATGTACCAATCCAGATAATTCCCGATCGTCGGTGCGGACCCGCTCGCACTTACTAAGCGCGTGAAGGTGCGCTCGAGAGCATCCGCGAGCGCTTCTGCGGCTATAGCCTCTTTTGACGGAAACTGAGCGTAGAGCGCGCCATGCGTCAGCTCGGCCTCTTTGGCGATTTCGGCCACGCCGACGCCGTCGATACCATACTCCCGAAACAGCTTACTCGCTGCACGCACGAGCGCTTCGCGGTTTTGGGCGGATTGCTCCTTGGTCACTTTCATCATTAATGATTATATCCACAATCAAACCTATTGCCAACCCCGCCGCGTCGTGTTATGATTGCGACCACAATCAAAAAGGAGACGGCATGGAGCTCAATAAGACCATCGCCCTAGTCACCGGGGCCAACCGCGGCATCGGGCGGACATACGCGGAGCATCTCGCGCGGGCGGGGGCGCCGCGGGTGTACGCGGCGGCCAGGGACCTTGCATCGCTCGCATCGCTCCAAGAACGCTTCCCGGCCGTCGTGCCGCTCTACTTGGACGTCACTGATCGCGACTCAATCGCCCGGGCTGCTGCTCGTGCCGGCGACGTGAACCTGCTCATTAACAATGCTGGTATCCTTCGCGTCGGCGGAATCGCGGGGCGATCCTCGCTCGACGAGGCGCACGAGGAGATGGAGGTAAATTACTTCGGTCTGCTCGAGGTAACCCGAGCATTCGCGCCGCTGCTGACCGCTAACGTGCCATCGGCAATTATCAACGTCCTATCCATTCTCGGCCTGATGGGGACGCCCGGCGCCGCGACGTACAGCGCCTCTAAGGCCGCGGCGCTTTCCGCCACGCGGGCCATTCGCGCCGAGCTGGCGCCCAAACAAGTACGCGTCGTTGCGGTGATGCCGGGATATGTCGACACGGAAATGACTTCTTTCCTCCAGGTCGATAAAATTTCGCCCGATGACGTGGTGGCTGCGACGTTCGCGGCATTGGCATCAGGTGATGAGGAAGTCTATCCCGGCGGCCTGGCGACGGAATTGGCACGTGCCTTTTTCACCGATCACAAGGCGCTGGAACGGCAGTTAGCGAGCTAGGCGCGGAGTCATGAAGGCCTTCGTCATCGACCGTTACGGGAGCAGAGAGGGTTTACGCCTCGCCGACATGCCGGAGCCGAAACTGCAGGCTGATGACGTACTCGTTGAGGTCCATGCTGCGGGCGTGAATCCACTCGACGCTAAAATCAGAGACGGTGAGTTCAGATTCATACTGCCCTATCGCCTACCTCTCATTTCAGGAAATGACGTCGCGGGGCGCGTTTTGCGGGTTGGATCCAAGGTTCGGCAGTTTAGGCCCGGCGACGAGATCTACGCGCGACCGAATCAGCATAGGATCGGGGCATTTGCAGAATTCATTGCCGTGAATGAATCTGACGTTGCGATGAAGCCTAAGAATCTCACCATGGAAGAAGCAGCTTCGATACCGTTAGTGGGTCTGACCGCTTGGCAGGCATTGATCGGACGATCGAATCTAAAGAAAGGGCAGAAAGTGCTCATCCATGCCGGCGCGGGCGGCGTGGGAACGTTCGCAATTCAGTTGGCAAAACATATCGGAGCGACCGTAGCAACTACAACCAGCACGGCAAACGTCGAACTGGTCAAGAGTCTAGGCGCCGATGTCGTCGTGGATTACAAAAAGGACCGCTTCGAGAAGATCCTCAATGGCTACGACGTCGTCTTGAATAGTCTCGGCAAGGACACGCTCGAAAAATCCGTGGACGTGCTAAAGAGTGGTGGAAAGTTAATCTCAATATCTGGTCCGCCCGATGCTGCATTTGCACGGCAGAATGAGTCCAGTTGGTTGTTGCAGCAGGTCATGCGTGGTTTGAGCTTCGGTATTCGCAACAGAGCCGCGCGCCATAACGTGAACTATTCATTCCTTTTTATGCGGGCAAATGGTGAACAGCTAAGCAAAATCACGCATCTTATTGAATCTAAAGTAATCCGGCCCGTCATCGATCGCGTTTTTCCATTCGAAGAGACCACAGACGCCTTGTCGTACGTCGAAACCGGACGTTCGCGAGGCAAAGTCGTCGTTCAAGTGAGATAACACAACGTACTGAACGAACCGCCTGCTCCTAAGCGGTTCCTGCCAGGAGCGTCGCGCAGGGGGTGACCGTCGCGAGTCGTTCAAGACGCTCGCCAAGGCGGTCGACGGCGTCTCGTCGAGCCTCCGGCATGAGGTGCGCGTAGGTCAAGAGCGTGAGGCTCGGTGACGCATGACCGAGCACGCCCGCAGCCGTCCGAACGTCAACGCCCGCGGTCAGCAACGTCGTCGCTGCGGTGTGGCGCAGGTCGTGCAAGTGCGTCGTCGAGATTCGCTATGCGGAGAGCGAGACGAACTATTGCCCGACGTACCAGACCGGTGGCAAACTCCTCGCCGACCGCAATCTCTCGCGCCTACTCCGCTCTGACTGGCCCAAAACGCTCGAGGAACTGGAAGCTCTCACGCGGGGATGATGAACCTTTTATGTCGTTTGATTGGCCGTTTGGCCGTTTCCGTGGTAGCCTGCCCGCATGAAGGCCACTATCGCAGCCGCGCTCGCCCTAGCCACGTTTTGCACGGTGGCCCGCGCCGCCCAGGCGGACGCGATGTTCCGCAGCGACGCTGCCCACACCGGCGCGTACGCATCGGCGGCGCCGCAGCTCAACCACGTGCGCTGGCGCTTTCGGGCAAAGGGCGCCTTCATCTCCTCGCCTACGGTCAACGGAGGCTCGGTCTACATCGGCTCCGACGACGGGCACATCTATGCGTTGAAGGCCGCGGACGGGGCGCTCGTATGGGAACAGGTGACGCAAGGCCCGGTCCGATCGACGCCCGCCGTGGCGAATGGCCTCGTTTTTGCGAGCAGTCTCGACGGCAACGTCTACGCGCTCGAAGCTGCAAACGGAGAGCCAGTGTGGCATTTCACCACCGGCGGCGAGCGGCGATTCACCGCGCCCGGCATTCACGGCATCATTCCCAAAAACGAATTGATGGCCGATCCATTCGACATTTTTATATCGTCGCCGGTCGTTGCGGACGGCGTGGTCTACGTCGGTAGCGGCGACCATGACGTCTACGCTCTCGACGCCGCGACCGGAGCGCTCAAATGGAAGTTTGCGACCGGCGACGTGGTCCACGCATCTCCGGCGGTCGCGAACGGTACGGTGTACGTCGGCAGTTGGGATCGTTTTTTCTACGCGCTCGATGCAAAAACCGGAGCCCTTCGGTGGAAATTCGAAACCGGCGACGATAGGAATATCTACAACCAGGTCGGCATCGCGAGTTCGGCCGCGGTTGCGAATGGCGTCGTCTACTTTGGATGCCGCGACAGCAAGCTCTACGCGCTCAATGCAACGACCGGAACGCTGCGCTGGAAGCACGACGAACACGGCAGTTGGGTCGTCGGCGCGCCCGCCGTGAAGGGCGGAAACGTCTTTTTTACCACCTCTGATGAGAAGAAGTTTTTCGCTCTCGATGCCGCGACTGGCACCGAGAAATTCAACCAAGGCTATAGCGCCTTTTCGTTTTCGTCGCCGTCGCTCGCCGGCAACGAGGCCTACTTTGGAACCTTCGACGGATTGCTCTTCGAGATCAACACGCGTACCGGAGCCGTCGACGGTCAGTTCGCAACCGATGGCGCCCGCTCGAAACGCGCGGCGCATCTCGACGCGAAGGGCGCGATCGACCTCAACACCTTCTACGCGGACGATACGTACGAGGGCATCGTCGTCGGTCTGAGCCGCATCTTCGAGCTCGGCTCGATTCCAGGCTCGCCCGCAATCGCAAACGGCACGCTCTTCATCGGCGACACAACCGGCGTACTCTACGCCATGGGGGACTGACACATGCTCCTCGCGTACCTTATCGCAGCGGCCTTAGCTCCGACGCCATCGCCGGCGCCGACGCCGGCCTTCGAAACACACGACTACCGCGTCGAGGCGGGCGACGTCGAACTCGCGGGCAGGCTCTTCGCCCCGCGGGGAGCGACGACGTACCCACTGGTCATTCTGGTGCAAGGCGCGGACTACAACGACGCAAACGCCTCGGTCTATTGGCGCTTGATCGCTCACACCTATGCAAAGAACGGAATCGCGTCGTTCTCGTTTAACAAGCGCGGCATCGCCGGGTCCACGGGAACCCAAACCGACGACCCAACCGTCCAGGCACGCGACGTCGCAGCGGTCTGCCGGTTCGCCTCATCGCTCCCTGGCGTCATGGCCAACCACGTCGGTTATTTCGGGACGAGCCAAGGCGGTTGGATCGTGCCCCGCGCACTGCGCAGTTGCCCTGGCTCGTTCGTGATTCTGGCAAGTCCCGCCGGCGTTGCGGCCGCCGACGAAATCGGGTATTACCTGTGGAATCAATACCGTGCGGTGGGCATGTCGCCGAACGAGGCGAAGGCCGCGGAAGCGCTCCACGCAACGTTGGCAGCCTACTATAGAACCGGCTCCGGATATCGTGCGGCGCAGAACGCGGTCGATCGCGCGGTGGCGTCCTCGTGGTATGCGAAACTGCAAAAGGTGGATTATCGTCAAGATATTCCCGACTCACACCGTCTTCCCACACCGGAGCAATTGACCATCGAGAACCGGCGCGATCCCTCCACCTACGCCCTCTATCGCGATCCCAACTCCTGGAGCGTTCCACGGGACCTGTACGCATCGTTGACCGCGCCATTGCTGCTCGTCTACGGGGGCAAAGACGTGAACCTCGACGTCTTGAAATCGATCGACGTGTTTCAACGCGCTTTGAGCGCGAACGGGAACGTGGACGTTACTATTCGCATCTTCGAAACGGCCGACCACTCGATCCAGATCGGACCGCGCCTTCTTCCAGGCTATCGCGAATACATGTCTGCATGGATTCTGCAGCACGTCGCGCAGCCATAGCGCTCACGGCGCGTAGCCGCCGCTCGCAATTGCGCCGAAGCACTCGCGGCACGCGACTGAACCCTGGTTAGCACGATCTCATTCGACATTGACGTACACCAACTCGACCGCGTTGTTTCCGTAGCCTAAGCGGTTCCAGCGGTGGGCTTCCGGCTGTACGTTGCCGGCAACATCGGTGGCTCGCGCGCGCAGGGTGTGCCGTCCGGCTTCGTTTAGATGCCAGGCATACGACCATGCCTGCCATTGGTATTCGCCTGACGGCGCGTCCAACTCGGCGGCACGCCAATCGCCGCCGTCGGTACTGACCTCGACGCTCGTAATCGGACCTGATCCCGACCAGGCCTTCCCGCGCGCAACGTAGTTCCCAGCTCGTATCGTTTCACCGGGGCTCGGCGCCATAATCTTCGCCCGCGGAAGCATTAGCGTGACCGGTTCCTCGGGGCGATCCGGCCAGTAGTAGACGTAGCGGTGGGTTTGGAACATTCCTTGAAACGGCGCCGTCAACACGTCGATTCGAGTCAGCCACTTCACCGATGCTATTGCATACCAACGCGGCACGATCAATCGAAAGGGCGCGCCGTGTTCGGCGTTGAGCGGCTCCCCGTTCATCTCAAACGCAATGAGAATCTCCGCTGCGGGATCGACGGCACGATCGAAGGGCAACGACCGGACGAAGTTGACGTCGGCGCCTTCGTGACCCGGACCACGATCGGCCCCTTGGAAACTCACTTCGACTCCGCCGGCCGAGGGGCGAGCCTCGCGCAGCACGTCGTGCAAGCGAACGCCGGTCCAGCGCGCCGTTGAAACCGCATTCCCTGTCCACGGCTCTCCCGTCGGCAGCGGCGTCTGCCCGAGGCGAGCGTTACCGGCGCACTCGAGCGTCACGACGAGCTCGCTACGATCCATGCGCCGTAGGTCGTCGAGCGTTAGCGTATAGGGATTGGCTACAGCTCCGCCGATTGCGAGCCGCCCGTCGTGCTTGGGGAGCGCGAAGCTTCTGCGGACGAAATGGAGGTCGGTCGGCGTGATCGGCAGCTCGAGCGCCGCAAGCGGCGCCTCCGCGTTGAAGGGTTCGGCCCGGATCGTGATGAGTCTATCTGGCGGCTCCATCGCGCTAGAGTTCGCCGCCCATGCTGATGTTCCGGGCACGATTCCGCTAAAGCGGGAGTAGCCGCGGAGTGAGTTCAAGACTGACGTCGTGGACCTGATCGGGGGCTTGGCGGCAAAGTATTGCATCCGTCAAGACGCACGCGGCTTCATCGAGTTGTGGGGACTCTCGATCGCGCTCACCGTTGGCGCGATCGCGACCCTGCGCTCGTCACGCTTTTTTGCAAGCGTTCTCATTTTCTTCGTACTGGCCGGCGGTGGCGTCGCATTGGCCACGTTCTGGTCGTGCTACGAGTCGGCGGGGCCGTCTTTGGGAGTGGTCCTGCCGAACTCGCCCGCGAGGGGCCTCGACGCGATGATCTGTCTGAGCTCACACGCGGTCGAAAACATCGAGGGATGGATACTACTCGTCGTCTCGATCGTCGTGGCTTGCGGACTCGCCGTGCTTGGAGTCCTCGGTCCGAAGAGCCTCACGCGCCGAGCATTGGTCTTCGCCGGAGCCGCGGCGGCGCTGCTCTTCGCGATCGGCCTCGGCGCCCTGTTGCTCTTCGGTATCTCCTGGTGCCAGTCGTCACGGCTCTTCTAACCGTGAAGCTCGCCGCCGCGGCAAACCCTCTCTATGAGGTCCTTGCCAAGGATCTGGCGTCGCGATACTGTCCCGTCGATCGAAGCGTGTTCTTGGGCCGGCTCGGGATTTCGTTCGCCGTATTCGCGTCGATCGCGCTGCTGTTGCTTGCATTCGCGACGTTCGGCAAGCAGAGTTCGCAGCGGAAAGCGCTGACCTATCTCGTCGCGTGCGCCGTTGCGGTCTTTGCAATCGGAAGCGGCGCGCTCGTTATCGTCGGCCTCTCCGGCTGCAGCGGCGCGTATCAAGCCGGGCTGACTTGGGACTGGCCATGGTAAGCCGTCATGTACGCCGACGTTCGGCGCGGGGCTCGCTCGATCGCGCAATCGTCGCGTTGATCGGAACGAGCAGAAACGCCTTTCTTGTTTGCTCGTCTGCGATGCGCTCGGCAAACGCGTGAAGTTCGCGGCGCGCTCGTGCCGCTGCTTCGCGAGCACCGCTCGCATCTCCGCCGGCGGCTAAGCCTTGCGAAGCGGCCCACCACGCGTACTGCGGCCAAAACGCGCCGTCGAACGATGCGGCGCCGATCGAAAGGAGCTCGCGCGCGGTAGCGAGAGCTTTGTCGCTTCGGCCGGTTGCAACGTATGCGAGCGTGAGGTCGGAGAGATCGTCGACGAAGTCTCGAGGCTCTTGAAGCGACCGGCGAATCGCCAAGCCCGCCTCCATGTGCTCGATCGCGGCATCCACCTCGCCGAGGGCGAGTTCCGCGTTGCCGAGATTGGCTAGGGCGGCGGCTTCGAACACGGGATATGCCATCTCGCGAGTGATTTCCACCGCTGACGTCGCGAAGGCTTTCGCTTCGGACGCGTTTCCCAACTGCAGGTTGACGAAGCTCGCATTGACTTGGTTGACGGCGAAGGTCCGCCGCTCTTGAACCGTTTCAAACAGCTTGTTCGATCGTTCGATGGAAACGAGCGCTTCGGCGAACATGCCCGTGCGCATGAGCAGGAGCGTCTTGTTCGCGTGCGCGGTAGCCAGCCCGCGCTTGTGTCCGAGCGCCTCGTAGATCGTTATCGCCGCGTCGAACTCGCGGAGCGCGACCGTATAATTGCCTAGCCACGCCGCCGTGACGGCCAAACGACCGCGCGACGCCGCCTCGCCCTCGCGATCGTTGAGCTTCAGATGCAACTCGAGACAACGTTCGGTCAACGATAAGGAATCGCGATACTCTTGGCGCAGCAACGCCGCAACGCTCGCGGCGGCCAACGCCCGCACCTCCATCGCCTGATCGCCGAGTAACGCCGCCCGTTCGCGCGTTTGGTCCAAGTAGGTGCGCGCGGCATCCAGGTCGGCGATGTTCGATGCATACTCGACGAGGAGGCAAAGGCACTGGAGCTGACCCTGCAGATCGTCGCGCTCTTCGTAAATCGCCAGCGCGCGGCGCGCCGGCTCGATCGCCTCCGACGATCGGCTGCAGTTTCCCAGGTGCGTCGCCGCCTCCGTAAGCGCGCGCGCTCGTGCCGCATCGCCGAGCAAGGCAGCCTGCTCCTCGAGCCGCGCGATGTATCGGCGCTCGTCTTCCGCATCGCCCAAAGCTCGAGCCAGAAAGACGCGCCGGAGCAGAACGTCGAATTGCGCCGCCGGATCGCCTGCCGCCAATCGTTCGAGCGCGTCGATATCCTCGCGTTGACCTTCACGATCGCCGCGGCGGCTGCGCGCGGTTTCGCGTATTTCGAGCGCCTCACGACGCACGTCGTCGGAACCGGCGTCTCGAAGCGCCTTTCCGGCGAGCTCGATCGCATCGCCGTGCGCGTGTACGGCCGCGGCGTCCCGCGCTGCCGTCAAATGCCAAAGCGCAGCTCGGTCGCGGGCGCCCGCCGCCTCGTAATGGCGCGCGATTTCGCGCGGGGAAGCCGATGCTTCCGATTCGTAGATCGCTTCGAGGCATTCGGCGGTTCTGAAATGCCGCTGCTCGCGAAACGCCGGCTCGATGCCCGCATACACGGCGTCGGCGATCAAATGATGGCTGAAGACGTAATCGTAACCGGTGCGGGCTCCCGCTTCACGGAGAATGCGCTGGTCCAATAGCTCGTCGAGACCGCGCGCGATCGCGGTGCTCGAGAGATTCGATACCTCTCGAATTAAGTGAACGCTGCAACCGGCGCCCCCCACGGCGGCGATCTCCGCAACCGACCGGCCATCTTGACTCAGTCGCTCGATGCGATCCGCGATCATCTCCGACATCCTCGCCGATTCGAGCTGCGATTCGCGATTCTCGAGCAACGCGTTGATCGCTCCCTCGAGGAACAGCGCGTTGCCCTCACATTGCGCGTACAGCGTTCGGGCGAGATCGTCCCCTCGTTCGCGCAGACCCTCGATGCGGCCGACGAGCTCGCCGACGTGCTCCTCACCGAGGCGCTCGAGCTCGAGTTCCTCGACCCCGCTGTGCGTGCGCAGCGCCCGCTGCAGCGCGCGCAGCGGGTGGCTGGCCGGCGTTTCCTCTTGCCGGCAGGTCGCGACGATGAGAATCGGCGACCGAATCGCGTCGCGAAATATGCCACCGAGCGCTTCGATCGTCGCCAACCCCGCCCAGTGCAAGTCCTCGAGCACGAGTAAGAGGGGACGCGGAAACGCGAGCCCTCGAACGGCAAACGATAGCGCTTCGTAAATTCGTGCCGTCGCGCGTTCCGGCGAGGTTTCCGAGAAGCGCACGTCGGGCACGTCCGGATCGCGCAGCTCGGGCAGCAGCGGCGACAATACCGTCCTGCGTTCGGCGGAGATCTGTCGCGCGAGCAACAGCGGCGATCCGGCGCGCAACGCCTCGACGATCGGCTGGTACGGCATCGATTCCGGAGCTGCGGTCGTTCCGACGAACACCCTCCCGCCTTCCGCTTGAACGGTGCGGGCCAGCTCCGCCGCGAGGCGCGTCTTGCCGACGCCGGCTTCGCCCGCGATCAGGACGAGCCCAGCCGGTCCGCGCGCCGCGCGCCGCCATGCGTTGCACAAAAACGTCAGTTCTCTCGCTCGCCCGACGAACGGAAGAATCGAAACGGTCCGCCGCCCTTCGTCGTTTCTCGCGGCCGAAACGCCGGCGGTGCCCGGTACGGCTTCTTGCCGCAAGATGAGCTGCCGAATCGCCACGGTCTCCGGCATTGGTGCGATCGTGAGCTCGTCGCGCAAGCGCTTCGCGAAGCGGTCGTACTCGGCAAGTGCGCCGGCCGTGTCGCCCGACTCGTATCGAACGGCCACGAGCGCGCGCAGTGCGTCTTCGCGCCAGGGGTCGCTCGAGAGCATGCGCTTGGCGCAAGCGATGGCAGCGCCAAAGTTGCGCTCCGAGCGATAGCGAGCGATCAGCTGGTCGAGCAGGGCGAAGTATCTCGCGCGCAGTCGCTCGCGCTCTTCAAGAACCCAATCGTCGTATACGTTCTCCAGCAGATCGCCGGCATAGAGATCGACGGCGCGCTGCTGCGTTTGCGGATCGTCGGCCAAACGCTCGAACTCGACAACGTCCACGAACGCCTCGTCCAGGCCGTTCCAGCGCACCGTTTCGGCATCGCTGACGATCCACGGGTCGCCGTTTCGGGCCGGCAGCGCCTTGTTTGCGAGATACAAGTAGCGGCGCAGCTCCGCGAGGGCATTCGCTTCGTCGTCGTCGGGAAAGAGCGTAAACGCGAGCGACTGGCGCGAAAGCGCGCGTCCGCCTTTGAGCATGAGGAGGGCGAGCATGGCGATCGTCGCGGACCGCTTGGCGAATTTGACGGGCGCGCCGTCGTAGCTGATCTCCGGCTGGCCGAAAAACCGAATTTCCAGCATGGGCTGTGCCCGGTTTGCCGTCAAACGCGAAGGCTCCCGTCGCTCGGTCGCCTGCTCTTTCGCTCTCGCACGCAGGCGGCACGCCCGCGGCCTATGCTCGGAGCATGGACTCGAAACGCCAGGAGGTGACGTTCCTGGTTCGGATGTGGCTATCGGAAGAGACGGACGGCGACGCGCAGTGGCGCGGCTCGGTCGTGGAGGTGGCGTCGGGTCGACGCTTTTTCGTGACGCAGCCCCGCGACGTTGCAGATTTCATCACCGCCCACCTCGCCGAAGCGCGGATTCGAAAGGCGCAAACGACGTGACGCAGCGCGCTAGCACGCGGATGGCACGCCCCGCCGTTATGCTCGGAGGAATCGAAGCCGATAGGAGCACCGTGATGAGAAAACAGACGTATATTTCGATCGCCTCGGTTTTGGCGGCCATCGCCGTCGCAAGCGGTTGCGGCGCGCAGAACGGATCGATCGCTGCGCTTCCCAATCGTGGCGTTGCTTCCTCGCGAAGCGCCGGGGCGCCGACGGTGCAACGGTTCGCGTCGGTCAAGCGCGCAATTCGGCTGCACTCGAGGATGCTGCCCGCTGCCGGGAAAGGCAGGTTGCTCTACGTCGCCGATCCCTGGAGCAACGAGCTACTGGTGTACACGTATCCGCAGCTCTCCGGCGCCGGCGTAATTTCGGGCTTTGCATCGGTCGACGGCGTCTGCACCGACCGCCAAGGGTACGTGTGGGTCGTCGACACGAGCGACGTCGTCGTGTGGGAGTTCGCGCACGGCGGCACCGAGCCGATCAACTACCTCCAGCCGGGCGACACTAACGGCAATCCGGGTGTCAGCTACGGGTGCGCCGTGAACGAGCGCAGTGGCGATCTCGCCGTCGCCGGCTTTGGGGGGCTCACGGTGTTTCGTAACGGTCAACAGAGTCATGCGACGTATTGGGATTATAATTTCTTGGACTTTCACTCCGTCGGCTACGATGGGAGCGGCAATCTGTACGCCGACGGCTTGCTTTCGTACGGACTGAAGTTCGGGCTCGTGGAACTGCCGGCAGGCTCGTCGAGCATCAACGAGGTGACGCTCTCCGGCGGTACGCTCGCCGGTCCCGGCGGGATTCAGTGGGATGGGAAGTATCTCGATATCGGCGACAGCGCGTCGGGCACCATCTATCAGACGGACGGCGCATCGATTCTCGGCAGTATCGGCACCGCCGCCGCCTGTCAGGGGCAGTTTTACATACTCTCCAACCACAAGCGCGTCATCGTGCCCGATCCGTGCAGCGCTCGGACGGGAATCTACGCCTATCCGGCCGGCGGGTCCGCGATCAAGTTCGCGTCTGGAGGTCAACAATCTCCCGACGGCGCCGCCATCAGCATGGCGAGCCGCTGAGCCCTATGCGAAAGGCGGGCAAAACGTCGTCAGCGCGCAGCAGTGAGACTCCGAACGGCGCGGGCGCTGACGCACGCGCGTATGCTTACCTAATGATGCTGACGGATATGCCGCCCGCTTGGGACGCGATGGTCTTGAAGGGGTCTTCGCTCTTCGGGTAGCGCCAGAGGCGAAGGTCTGCGCTGCAGAACTCGTTTGCGCCGGCGATCACGTTGCCTTGCTTGTCGTTAACCGGCGTGTTTTTGCGCCCGACGATGAAGGGCGAAACGACGTGCGTCGAGCCGCCGTCGCAGGTGTCGTCCAGCGTGCTTTGAGAGTGATAGGTCAACGTCGAGCCCGAGAGCGTCACGTCAATGACGCCCGATTGCAGGCCGCCTCCGATCTGTTGATCGCCGAGCGCGATGTACTTGCCGTCCCACATCGTCGAGGCCGGCGAGTAGATCGCGAATCCCTTAGCGGTCAGCGTGGTCAGCGAGTTCGATCCTTTGAGCACGCCGCAATACGTGACGGCTTCCGACGCCTCGTTCTCAGCGCTCGCGATAAGGTTGCCCCGATCGTCGTAGCCCGCGGGCCAGATAAAATAGCAATCGGCAGGGTCGGAGTAAACGGTTCCTTTGGTGGAGCCTTTCGGAAAGACCGTGATGCTTCCGGCGCTATAACTCGGGCCGACGAAATCCGTAACGGCGAGATCGCCCTTCTTGTCGACCGAACAGCCAAACGCGCCTCCGCTCGTCGAGTACGTGTTGATGGTGTTCGTTCCGCCGTGCGCGTACTCGTCCACGGACCCGTCGCCGTTGGTTACGTAGACGTCGCCCTGCGCGTCGACGCACTGGCCTGCCGGCGAGGCGAGGCCGGTGAGCATCCCGACCTGACTGCCGCTCGGGTAATCGTAGACGTTGACGGACGTTCCGTTAAGCACCGAAACGTAGAGCAGCTTCGATTTCTTACTCGCCGACGGGCTCATCCAAGACCTCTGCGGGGCGGAACCCATCGGATGCGCGGCGGGCGCCAGCGCGGGGTTCTGATTGGACCCGGCGCAACCCGCCAGTAGAACCGGAACGAAAAAGAGACCGCGGATCGCAGAGGCAGTGCGTGTCGTCATTTGTAGGCCCCGTATTGCAACGAAAAATTGCGATGGAAGACGATTCTCTGCACGCACGAAGAGGCCTGGCCGCCCCCGGTGAAAAACGCGGTCATCCACGATGAAAGCACTCGTATCGCTCGCCCTGTTTTTCTGCTTCCCGGTCGTCGCCACGGCACAGCAGCCGGCGGCGCCGATCGTGCATCACGCCGTTTCGGCGAATGCGGCCGCGCAGGCGGCGTTCGACCGGGGTTTGCTCGACTACTACGCCTACAATCCCGAGGCCGCCGAGCACGAGTTCTACACGGCGTCGGACCTCGATCCGAAATCCGCCATGGCGTGGTGGGGCATCGCGCTGAGCAACGCGCCGAACCTCAACGTGCCGGCGACCGACGGTCGGAACGATCAGGCCCAGGAGGCGATCGAGCAGGCGAAGGCGCTTGAAGCCGGTGCGTCCGCCGAGGATAAACTGTTCATAGACGCGGCGGCCGCGCGTTTCGACGACAAAACGAAGGCGTCGCCGGCCACCCTGCTCGTCAACTATCGAGATGCGCTGCAACGCATCGCCCAGGCGTACCCCGACGACCCCGACGCCGCGGCGCTTTACGCTGAGGCCGCGCTCTACGTCGCCGTCGGCGACGTCGGCGAGAATCGCGAGGGCTGGACCGCCGCTCAACGGGCGGCCTTTGCCGCGACCGTCGCCGCGCTGCTTCCATACTTCCAGGCGAGTCTCGCGAAATTTCCAACGCACGTCGGGCTGCTGCATTTCTACATCCATGCGGCGCAGTTCGCGAACCAGTCGCCGGCCGCGGTCGCGGCGGCAACGCAGCTCGCCGGGTTCACCCTCCCACCGGAGGACTCGCACCTGACGCACATGCCGGGTCATACGTTCTTCGACGTCGGCATGTACGACGCGGCCCTCGACGTCGGCCGGCGGTCGGTCGCAATGGATTACGCGGCGATAGACTGCTGCCATCCGGGGTATTACAGCGCGCCGCGTTACTATCACGCGCACAACGTCTCGTTCTTGCTCTACGCGATGGCGCAGACCGGGCACGCGGCCGAGGCGGTTGCGATCGCGCGTCGCGCCGATATACCGATCCTCACCGCGCGCGCTCTCATCGCCGCCGGGCAGTGGCAAGCGGTCCTCGATATTCGCAACGACGGCGAGGGCGGTCCGACGATACCGTTTGCGCGCGCTCTCGCATACGCAAAGCTCGGCGACGTAGCGAAGGCGCAGGCCGCGCTCGGCGGGTTGCCCGCGGCGTCCGCAGAGCATCCGGCGAGGGGCGCGATCCTGAGCGCGATGCGGGATATCGTGCAGGCCCAGATCGCGCTCGACCAGAGCAACGATTCGCAGGCGCTCCAGTTACTGCAACGGGCCTCCGACGAGGCGACGCGCGGCGACGCGGGCGGCGTCGAAATGCCGACGATCTACTACTACTCGCCGCACATGGCGCTGGCGCAACTCGCGATCAAGATGGGCGATACGAGCGTCGCTCGGAGCGCGCTCGAAGCCGAGCTCGCGGCGAGTCCGCGCTCGAAGGCGGCTACACAAGCGCTCGCACAACTTGGAGGATCGAAGTAGGGGAGCTCCGGGGCGCTCGGTGCGGCTAGGGTTCTCGCCTCGTCCGCGAGCGCAGCTCGACGAGCAATCGAACGAGCATCGCACAGGCGAAGAGTATCACGACGAGCGCGGCGACGTCGGTAAGGAGCAGGCCGGCGCGCACGTGGCCGTTTTCGTCGATGGCGCCGCACGCCCGCGCGGCGCGACCGGCACCCGATCGCAGTTGCAGGACGAACCGCTGCCACCAGTTCGATGCGAGGCCCGATGCGTCGCCGACGTCGGCAACGACCTCCTCGGGGCGCCACGAGTTGCCCGGCACGATGATTCGCACCGTTCCATCCGGGTTGACTATGGCGACCGCCTCGGTGTGCACGATTGCGTTTCGCCCAATTCGGCTGATGCCGATTCCGAACTCGAGCGCGATGCGGCGCAGAGCCGACGCCGTGCCGGTCGCCAGCGTCCAAGGCGGATCGGCGGCGCCAAACAGGGCGCCGTACCGCGCGAGCACTGCAGGCGTGTCGTAGTCCGGATCGAGCGTGAACTCGATCATGCGGGCGCCGGGTGGGATGAGGCGCTGCATGGCGGCGAATTTTGCCGACACGAGCGGGCACATCTGCGCGTCGCGGCAGCGGGTGTAGATGAACGACACGACGACGACGCGGCCGCGAAAGCTTCGCCACGACAGAGCGCGGCCTCGTTGGTCGACGAAATTTGCATCGGGGACGATGGACCCCGCTCGCAATTGCGGAACGAAGGGCGCAAACTCGGCGCGGGACGGCGCGGTTCTCTCCGCGGTCACTCGCAGCGTCCAGGGCTCCGACGTCTCGTCGACGACGCCGGTGACCCGGTCGCCAGGCGCGGGCTGTAAGCCTCGGCGGTCGATATCGAACGTCATCGTCATCGCCGGCATGCCGGCGAATGCGTCGTGATGAATCGTCGCCACGTGGTTCCGCTCGTCCACGCCGAGCACGGTGCCGTGTAAAATGACCGCTGACGCTAGGATCGGCAGCATCGGTGTATCGTCAGTGGATCGTGATGGGGACGATCCGCACATCCATCACGCCCGCCGCGTTGCGAGCGATGAATCGAAGATCGTACGGGCGGTGATACTGCGGTATGACGTCGAGGACGTTCTGCGAGAACTCGAAGAGCCCGAAGTCGCGACGGTCGGCGGTGAAGGAAAACGATTCGGTTCTAATTTCGACGCTCGCAACATTCGTCGAGGCGACGATGCGCCCCGTCCAGGGCTTGCCGGGCCGGACCGTTGTGTCGTTCATCCATACCGTGACGATGCGCGGAGGCGCGCCCGGCGGCAGCGCGGGCGGCGTCGGCCACACCGCGGGAGCCGTCACGACGTCGGCCGGATCGAGCCTGCGCCCGTCGGTCGAATAGAGGAAGCGGCCGCAGGCGACCGCGACGTTCTCGAGGGTGGCCATCAGGCCGCGCGACCAGAGTTTCAGTCGGTCGAACGGGCTATTCGGCACGCCGAGCGTCTGCCGCACCTCTGCCAGCGCTTCTTCGGGTTGCCAGTCGTTGCCCGCGTTGTATGAGACCAGGCGTTGTCGGGCGTCGAAAATCGCCAACACCTCACCGTGCTCGAGCTGGCCGTTCCCCTGCGGCGAGACGGCGATCGTAACGTTCAGCCGGCGCGCGAACGTTACTATCGCGAGCGGGTTGCCCGTTGCGAGCGTCCAGTAGTTGCGATCCTGACCGAACATCGCCCCGTAGCGGCGGAGCACTCGCGGCGTATCCTTCAGCGGGTCGAGCGTAACTTCGAGCAGCCGGCTGCCGGGTGGGAGCAGATGCTGCATGTACGCGAACTTGGCTGAGAGCGTCGCACATTCGCGGCTGTCGCGACAGTGGGAATAGAAGAACGCGAGGACGACGCATCGTCCTTTGAGGGCGCTCCATCGAAACACTTGTCCGTCCTGATTGACGAACTCTTGGTCGGGCGGCAGGTCTGCGTCGATTCGCGGCGGCGGCTTGCGGAAGCTGGGCGACAGCGCGATGCCGGCCACGACGAGGATCAGCGCCGCAGCCGACAGGAGGAGCGCACCGCTACGGTGAGGTCGTCGTAACGTTCGAATTCACCTCGATCGTGCCCGCATGGCGGAAGTGCAACGAAACCGGAATCTTGTCGCCCGGCTTCAGGTCGCGAAACAGGCCGATTAACATGATGTGATAACCGCCCGGCTGGAGCTGCACGGAGCCGTGCGCGGGTACGGATATCGCCTGCACCTGATGCATGCCCATCATCATGCCGCCGGCCATCGACCCCATGGGGCTCGGCATCGACCCCATGGCGCTCGGCATCGACGCTGTACTCTCGTGCATCTCGGCGGTTTTGCAGACGGGCGAATCTACCCCGATAAGGTCGTCGGCAGCGGATCCGTCGTTGCGGATCTTCGCGTAGACGACACCGGTGCCGATCGCCGGTCGCGACCAGACGCCGGTAACGACGATCGTCTGCCCGGCGTTCGCCGGCAGCGCGCAGAACAGTAGCCCGAGCGCGGCCGGTCCGATGCTCGTCCATCTCATCATTTCGTCAACTCCTTCATATCGTGCGTGAGCGATCGCAGACTATCGTGCCAATCGTGGAGCACGCGCAGGCGGCCGTCCGGGGCGATGAAGTATATCGTCGAACCGTGGGCGACGAGGTACCCGGTTGCCGGACTGCCGGGCAGCTTCTGATGCCAGGCGTGATACGCGGCGTACACCGGGTCGAGCTGTGCCTCCGTTCCGGTGAGTCCGTAGAACGTGGGGTTGAAGATGCGGACGTAGCGGCGCAGCGTCGCCGCATCGTCGCGCTGCGGATCCACGGTGACGAATGCCACCCGGACGCGCGCCCGCTGCTCCGGCGCGAGCTTTTGCAGCGCTGCCGCGAGCGCCGCCAGCGTCGTCGGACAGACGTCGGGGCAGTGCGTGTAGCCGAAGAAAAGGATCACTTCTTTACCGCGTTGCTGCGATAGGGTAAAGTGCTTACCGTCCTGATCGGTGAGGGTAAAATCCGACGCCGGCATGTCCACTGCGTTTCCGGCGAGCGAGTATTGGCGTGCCGCCGAGCACGCGGTCAAAAGGGCTAACGCCCCGATGGCGCAGATGCGCATCGCGCTCACTCCACCCACAGCGTAGCTCGCTCCGTTTCTTGCACGCCTGGAGTGTTACGCGCGATGATGTAGAGATCGTACGGATGCCGGCGAGCGAGAGGGGGGAGCTCCAAAATGCGCATGTGAAACGTATAGATCCCGGGCGCTGCGTGTACGCTATTGATCGAAAACGATGCGGTCCGCACCTCGACGGATGCCACGTTCGAGCTGGCTACGATCGTTCCGTCGAACCAACTGCCCGGCCGAAGCCGGAGCGTCGAGAACCAGACCTTGACGATATGGGGCGGCGCGCCCGGCCGCCGGATCGGCACCGCCGGCCAAGCTTCGGGCCGTTTCGCCGTAACCACGAGATTCGACGGAGCGGAAGGGGCGGAGATAGTGTCCTCGGCCAGCAGTCGCCCGCATGTAATCGCCACGTTTTGGAGCGCCGCAGCAACGTGACGTGAGAACAAGGCAAGTCTCTCGAACGGATCGCTTCGTCTGCCTAGAGCGTGCCGGACCTCTGCGAGCGCTTCGTCCGGCTGCCAGTCGTTGCCGGCGTTCAACGAAACGAGACGCTGACGGCGGTCGAAGATCGCCAACGCTTCTCCATGTGCTAGTTGTCCGGCACCGTTCGGCGATACGGCGATCGAAATATTGAATCTCCTCGCAAATTCGAGAACGCCGACCGGATCGCCGGTCGCCAGCGTCCAGTATTTGGGATCTTGTCCGAACGTGGCGCCGTATCGGCGAAGCACGTCGGGCGTGTCGTACGTCGGATCGAGCGTCACCTCGACCAAACGGCTGTCGCGAGGAAGACGGTGCTGCATGTACGCGAACTTTGCCGATAAAAGGGAGCATTCGTGCGAGTCGCGGCAACGGGAGTAGAAGAATGCCAGCACGACGCATCGTCCCCCGAGCTCGCTCCACCGGAACGGGCGTCCATTCTGGTCGAGGAATGCTTGGTCGACGGCGAACGACCGGCCGCCGGGAAGTGCGGTCGACCAAGCCTTCAGCGCCAAACTTAACGTTGCGATCGCGACGATCGCCGCGCAGAATCCGACGCGGGCGAACCAAATGCGCACGGGTTATGGCCGTTGCACCGCCGAGCGGCGCGACGAACGAGAGACCAAGTGTAATCCTCGCTAGAAGAGTTGTGTCGGCTGTAAGTTGGCTTAGCTAGCGAGAACCGGCGGTGCGCGCTTTCCGTGAATTTGCGAAACGTCCCAGACGTAGTCGAACGTCGTTAGCGCAGCCCGCTTCGCGAGGGTCGTAGCGGCGGCCGTCGGATAGTGCGCTCGTAAGAGGAGCGTAACGACGAAAACGAGGCGCGCGTGCGCGCTGGCCAGCCAGCCGCAAAAGGCTCCCGCCAGCGCGTTGAAAAGCGCACCAATTGCGAGGATTGCTCCCGCCCCCGCGAGCGGTACGCTGCCAAAAGCGCTCGCTACCCCATCGAAGCGCCCCGACGCTAACTGCTCGCCGCTCTCCATCGCCAGCAAGACGAGAGAGGCGCACAGCGACGTCGCGAGGATCGATCCCGGGCCGATTAGCCCCCTAAGGGAGCGAGCGAGCGATGGCAGCGACGCATCGTCGAGGCCCGCGAGATACGCTCCGTAGAGGAGCATTCCGCAGAGCGCGAGCGCGGCTGCGGCCAAGCAGACCGGAAAGACGGACGCATGCTCGTGGCGCGCGTAATCGCCGCCGAGCACTCCCGCCGATTGCGCGATCTCGAGGAGCGCATGAGCCGCCAGTGCCGTTGCGAGCGCTATGGAAAGAAATCCCGCCGACGCGACGGCGACGTAGAGCCTGCGCGTGGTCACCTAACCACCTTGCACGCGCTCGCAACATCGGCCTGCCTCGCCGACGACGGGGGGCCGCTTAGCGCCGCGTCGAAGCCGCGCGCGTTATGCGACGCTTCCCGGGCGCGATCGCGCTGGGTTTGTTGACGGCCTTTTCGGCACACGCGATCCTTTACGGAAACGGTCACGTCATGGGCGGGTCGTATGGCGCTGCGCTCCGCGCTCTCGCAACGGTGGCCGCGCTCGGTCTCGGCGCTTTCTGGTTTGCGATCTGTTGGGCGAGCCGCAAGCGGCTCTGCCAGGGAAGCGTGCTGACGGCCGACATCGGCGAACTGTTGCCTTCGATGCGTGCGACGTTCGCAGCATCGGTCTGCTGGTTTTGGCTTGCAGAGTCCGTCGAAGAGGGCCACGCTTGGGCACCGAATGCCGCCATCGTCGCAGCGCTCTTCCTGGCGGCGGCGATCGTGCGATTCGTCGCATTTTCCGGACTGCGCGAGCTTGCCCTGATCGCCTTCGCCTGCGACTCCGGCGGTTTCCAGAATCGCGTGCCGTCGTGGATTCCGATCGCAGACCGTCCGATCGCGAGCGTTCCGCTCGCGCACGCGCTGCGGCTCTTCTCGCGTCCCCCTCCGATGCGCTTCGGCTCGTAGATACAGAGCAGCCTTTCTCTCGCGTTCGGAGGTTTTTCTTTTTGCCCCCATTCCGCAGGGCGTTTTGCGCCCTTACGCTTCTTTGGCTGTCGTCCACGGCCGTCGCGGCGGCACACGCATACGTCGTGGGCGCGCAGCCGCCCGCCAACAGCGGCAACGAACGGTCGCAGGGTTGGGTTTCGATTTCGTTCGACGAACCGATCGACCTGATCGACGCGGACGCGCTGCAGGTCTTCGCGCCCGATGGAAAGCGCATCGACGCTCGCGACGTCAAGATCGACCCGGCCGATGCCACGCGCGTCGTCGTCCACATTCCCCGATCGTTGCGGCGCGGAGTATACACGGTTCGGTGGCGGGTGATTTCGGCGGATTCCCACGTCGTTCACGGCAGCTACCAAGTTGGAATCGGCGTGCCGGTCTCGGGTACGGCCGGCGGCGAAATCGCATCGCCGTACGATCCCGCCTCGCCGCCGGCGGCCTTCCTGCGCTGGCTCACGCTGATGGGAGCGCTCCTAGCGACGGGCGCGATCTTCATGCGGCTCTACGCGCTCGATCGGCTCGAAGCGGCCTATCCGGGCGTGGTCGAACTCGCCAGACGTTGCACTATCGCCGGCGCCGTCGTCGTGCTCGCCGCATGGGCGCCAACCGTCATCGTTCAGTCGGCTGCGGCCAGCGGCGTGCTCGGCAGCGGCATCGCCGGCACGCTCGCGCGCACACCATGGGGAATAGCGCTTATCGCCCGCGCGGTCGCCGCGGCGGCTCTATTGCTGCTCGCGGCGCGCGGCTGGAAAACGGCGGGCCGCGGCGCGATTGCGATCGCCGCCGCGCTCTTAGCGACTTTTAGCGTGACGGGACACGCCTTCGCGCAGCCCGGCGGTCTTGCGCGAGCGCTCGCCGTCGCGATCGATTTCGCCCATCTCTGCTGCGCCGCCGTGTGGATCGGCGGCCTCTTCGTGCTCGCGGCGCTGCTCGCACCGTGGTTCCGTGCGAAGGGCGATGCTCGCGAACGAGCGCGCGCGCTCTTCGCCGCGTTCACCCCGGCGGCCATCCTCTGCGTAGGGACGATCGTCGCAACCGGGATCTACGCCTCCGCCGTTCACGTCGACGCGCCCGCAGATCTCTTCGTGACTGCCTACGGGCGCTTATTGTTGGCGAAAGCTGCGATCCTCGTGGTTTTGGTAGCGTTTGGGTGGCATCACTCGCGCGTCGGAGCCGGCATTCGATCCAACGCGCACAACGCGACCATCGCCTACGAAGCGATCTGGGGAATCGCGGTCGTGGCCTTGACCGCCGTGCTCGTGGGGCAAGCCCCACCGGCAAACGACGTCGCCGTACCCACATCTCCCGCCGCGGCGCTGCTGCTGCTCCTCTGCGGTGGGATCGTTGCGAGATTCCTGTTCGTTGCCAAGACCGGCGCGCGGGGCTCGAACGCGCGGACCGCGCCCGTCTACTTCGACGTCGCGCTCGTCGCCGCCGGGATGCTTTTTCTCTGCATCGGAGTCGTGGGGAGGCTGGTCACGATCACGTCCGTTTCGATGTATCCGACGCTTGCGCTCGGCGACGTCGTCTTCGTCGATCGCGTGACGTACGGCCTGCGCGCCCCCCGCGACGGTGAGATCCTCGTGTTGCGGCCACCCGTTCGCCGAGTGCGAGACGAAGCTCAGCGCGTCATCGGCGTTGGCGGAGACGCGGTAGAGATTGCAAACGGCGTCGTGTACCGCAACGGGGCCGTCCTGCGCGAGCCCTACGCGACCGGGCCAATCGCTTACGATTTACGGATCAAAGATTACGAGATCTACGTGAACGGCGTTCCGCTCGACCCCAGTCTTGCAAACGTTCCTCCGAGAGCGATGTGGCAGTCGCCCAGCCGCATTCCGAGGGGCTTCTATCTCGTGCTGGGCGACAACCGGAACTATGCCGTCGACTCCCACTATTGGGGCTTCGCGCAAACCGGTGGAGCCTTCGCGGCGGGATTGCTGAGGGCGCAGCGCGTGCCCGTTCCCGGCAGGCCGCTCTTCATCACGTGGCCCGCGAGCAGAGCGGGCGGATTGGAGGCATCCTGATATGATTCGACGACTCGCTGCGTTAACCGCGTTGGCGGCACTCTGCTTTCCGAGTTCGAGTGCCGCGCACGTGCGCGTCTTTCCGGATTTAGAGAGCACGCAGGCACCCGCTTGCAGCTTCATCACATTCGTCGTACGCGTCCCCGTCGAGCGGCCCGTCCCGACCGTTCGCGTCGATCTCGCGATTCCCAAGGGCGTCGTCGTAGCCGCGGTTCAACCGAAGCCGCCGTGGCGATTCGATCTGCAGACCACGAAGGGGATCGTAACGCGAATCTCCTGGACCGGCGGGCGCTTGATGCCTCACGAGTTCGAAGAGTTCGCCTTTCTTGCGGCCACGCCAAGAACGCCGGGAACGCTCGATTGGGACGCTTGGCAATACTACGACGACGGGACCGTCGTGAGCTGGACCGGGTCCACCAACGCCGATACCCCGCACTCGGTGACGACCGTAACGTCCGGCTCGTGTAAACCGCCGAAGAAAACGAGGTAACCATGAAAAGATTTGCAGCAATATTCGCCTTTCTCGCGCTCTCGCCAACGCTTGGCGCGGGAGCCGAGACGCCGGCGGCCGGTACGTTCGCGCTGCAGGGCGGGGCGCCGCACGCTGCGGCGTATTTGCTCGCGCCGCAGAACGGAACGAATCGCCTCGATCGGCATCTCGATGCGTGGATGACTCCGATCGGATCGACTACCGAAATCATCCGATCGTATCAAATCGACATGACCAAGTATTTGCACATGATCGCGATCAGCGACGATTTTCGCACGTTCTTGCACGTTCACCCGACGCTGGAAGCCGACGGCCACTTTCTCTTGGATCAAGCGTTTCCCGCGCCGGCACGGTATCATATCTATATCGACGCGCAACCGGAGAACTTCGGGCAGCAGGTGTTTCGTTTTGACGAGGACTTCGGGGGGCCGGCGAACCGAGGACCCCGCGATCTGAGCGAGACGGGCACCGTGGCCGCCGCCGGTCCGTACGCCGTCAGCATCTCGTCGAACTCGCTCTCCTCGCAAAGCGAGTCGAAGATCGTCGTGCATATCACGAAGAACGGCAAACCGGCCTCGGACCTCCACCCGTACCTCGGTGCCCTGGCGCACGCGGTCTTCATCAACGCCGACGACCTCAGTTACGTGCACGCGCATCCGATGCCGCTACCGTCCGGCACGGGCGGCGCTCCGATGGCGATGGACTCGATGCCGATGGACTCGATGACGATGGATTCGGGGGAGATGGCGATGCCCTCGCCGCTGCCCGACTCCGCGACCTCGTCGCCCGACATGCTGCTTCACGTCGCATTGCGCGAGCCGGGTACGTATAAGCTGTGGCTGCAGTTTCGCGGGGGAAGCACGCTCTACGTCGCGCCCTTCGTTCTGACCGCCCGTTGAAGACGCTGCTGCGTTTTCTCGCGGTCGCCGGCCCCGGGATCGTCGTGATGTTCGCAGACACCGAGGCGGGCAGCATCACGACGGCCGCGGCATCGGGAGCGCAGTTCGGCTACAAGCTAATTCTCCTGCAGTTGCTGCTGATCGTGCCGCTCTTCGTCGTACAAGAGATGACCGTTCGGTTGGGGACCGTCACCGGCAAAGGTCACGCGCGGCTCATACGAGAGAACTACGGCCTCGGGTGGGCGTCGATCTCGCTCGGAACGATGTTCGTCACAAACGTCGCCGCGCTCGTTACGGAGTTCGCAGGAATTGCGGGCGCGGCCGGAATCTTTGGGGTTTCGCCGCCGCTCCTCGTCATCGTGGCCGCGCTCCTTCTCTGCATGGTCATCTTTACCGCCTCCTACAAGCGCGCCGAGGCTTTCGCGCTCGCTCTCTGCGCGATCGAGCTTCTCTTCTTTCCCGCTGCGCTCGCTTCGCACGCCTCGCTGCACGACATCGTAACGACCGGGATCCTCAGCCGCCAACCGCTCGGCGATCGGGCGTATCTATTGCTGGTCGCTTCGAACATCGGGGCAGTCATCATGCCTTGGATGATTTTCTATCAACAGAGCGCCGTGGTGGACAAAGGCCTTCGCGAAGGCGACCTGCCCTACGCCCGCGCGGACACGGCGATCGGCGCGCTGATCACTCAAGGGATCATGTGCGCTATCATCGTCACGGCCGCGGCGACGCTGTTCGCGCATCGCATCGCGCTCGTCGATGCGGCTCACGCGGCCATCGCGCTCGTGCCGCTGCTCGGCCGGTTCGCGGGAGTAACCTTCGGCGCGGGTTTGATCGGGGCGTCGATGCTCGGGGCCTTCGTCGTCTCGCTGGCGACTGCGTGGGCTTTTGGAGAAGCCTTTCAATGGCGATGCTCCCTCAACGACGGGCTGCGCGCAAAGCGGTTCGTTTCGCTCTACCTGGCCTGCGTCGTGGTCGCCGCCGCAATCGTTCTCATTCCGGGACTGCCGCTCGTACGGATTACGGTCGACGTCGAAGCGTTCAACGGGTTCGTTCTCCCCATCGTGCTGACGTTTCTCCTCGTCCTCGTAAACGACCGCCGGGTCATCGGCGACCGTCACAATCGACTACCCGAAAACCTGATTACGGCCTCGCTTTCGCTGGCCGTGGTGATGCTGGGGATTTGGATGGCGGTCCGCACGCTCGTGCCGTCGGGATGAGATTCGCGCGATGACGAACGGAGGGCGCGGGCGTCAGTCGACGCCGCTCGATTGGCTGATTACGCTTGCAGCCGTCTGGATCATGACGGGCTTGTTCATCGATGCACACCAACACCTCTTCTTGGCCGTCGAGTCCTTCATAAATCCCTGGCACTTGACGCTCTACAGCGGAGCCGTGTTCGCGGCAGCCGTGCTTGCCGTTACGATCGCGGTTAACTATCGCCGCGCCGGGGGATTCTGGAAGGCGGTTCCCCTCGGCTACGGGCAGAGCGTGCTCGGAGTTGCAGGGCTCCTCATCGGCGGCGCGTGCGACGCGGCGTGGCATGCCGTGTTCGGCTTCGAGCATCAACTCGATCTCCTGCTTAGCCCGCCGCACCTGTTCTTGCTGACCGGTCTCTTCTTCCTGATCACGGGACCGGTGCGCAGCGCTCTCGCTCGACCCGATGCAAAGGACCTTCTCGATCAGCTGCCGATGCTGATCTGCCTGGGTCTCGCCTTCGAGATCGCCCAGTTCGTGACGCAATACGGCTTCTATCCGGAAGCGCTCATGCGCGATCGTCCGCTTTCACAGATCGAGTTTCACGACGAGCAGTTCGTATTGTCGGTCTTCCTCTTTTACCGGCAGGCGCTGGAGATAGCCATCATTATCTGGCAGAGCGTGCTGCTCGCCGCCGCGATCCTCTATGCGTGCGTCGGAACACGCTTGCATTTTGGTGCGATCGCAATCGTCTGCGTGGTCGAGAAGCTATGGGTCGGAGGCGAGCTTTCGACCGACATCGCGGCGCTCGCTCTGGTCGTTCTCGCGTCGCTGGTCGCCGGCGCGCTCGGAGACGTCGTCGTGGCGACTCTGCGGCCGTCCGTAAGAAATCCCAACGCATTCCGCTTGCTGGGATTCGTCGTCCCGTCGGCATATTTTGGAGCGTACTTCGCGCTGGCGGTCCCGATGTTCGGAGGAACGTGGTGGGATGCGAGCTTCGTCTTCGGCGCGATCGTCGAAGGAGGATTAGTCGGGCTCTGCATCAGTCAGCTCTATCTCGCCGGAGCGCGAGCCGTACCGCTGGTTGGCAAATCATGATCGGAACGAGTCGCGCGAGCGCGTCCGCCGGCTGGTACGACTGGCTGATGGCGGTCGCATCGCTCTGGCTCTCGGGCGGCATCATGATCGACGCGTGGTATCATTTTCACTCGACCGTCGAATCGTTCTTCGAGCCGGCGCACGCGTTGCTCTATGCAGGCTTGCTCGCAGCCTACGTCTTCACGGCTCTTGCAGCGGTCTCCGGCCGCCGCCGGGGTTATCCATGGCGGCTCGCGCTCCCGGCGGGCTACGAGACGACGTTTGCCGGGCTGATCGTCTGCCTCATCGGAGGCATCGGCGATATGATCAAGCATTCGCTCTGGGGATTCGAACAGGGCTTTAACGCGCTCCTCAGTCCAACGCATCTCGTCATCGGCGCGGGGATGTTCTTGATCATCGCCGGCCCGATTCGATCGGGCCTGACGAGAGCGAGACCTCCGGCAACGTTGATCGCTCAGCTTCCCATGTTGCTGTCGGCGGCATCCATGATGGAGCTGGCGCACTGGGGGACGCAGTTCATCTTCATGAGCGAGGCCGAAAGCTTCAACGCTCCACTGCCGCCCGCGAGCGTTCCACACTGGACCCTGACGCTGCTCACGCTGCAGTACGATAAGCAGGGCATTGGATTGCTTGCCGTGATCGTTCAGAGCATCTTGATCGTGGGATTCGTCCTGTATATCGCTCGGCGGCTCCGCCCGGCGCCCGGCGCGGCAACCGTGCTGCTGGTGACGGGAAACGCGTTCATCGCCGCGGCCGGTTCGAATTACGCGGGTCAGTTTCTCTCGGTCGTCTTTGCCTCGCTCGTGGCGGGAGGTATCGCGGATGCTGCGAGGCTCGATCCCGCGGATCAACTGTCCCTGCGATGGCCTATCGCCGCGTTCGCAATACCGTCCGGCTACTGGACGGCGATGCTCGCCGCCCTTGCGGTCACGATGGGCGGCATCTGGTGGTCTCCCGACGTGATATCGGGTTCGATTCTCTTCGCAGGGCTGGCCGGGCTCTTTCTCAACGCGCTAACCGGACCGTTCCAACGGGCGACCTGAGATTCGCGGTTCGAGCGATCGGCCGGGATTCTCTCAAACGCACGCGAAGTGAATCCGGCGTGCCGCATAGACTCTCCGCGAGCATCGCTGCGGCCGGCGTTCTGTCGGCAACGCTTGCCGTTGCGCTTGCCGCTCATACCGCGATCGACCTGGGGAACGTGGCCGGGCTGCTCGGCGGAGATTACGGCAGCCACCGTCACGGGACGATTTTTCCGCTCGGTCTCGCCGGTCTCACGGCCGGTCTGAGCGCGGCTTTCTTCTATATCGTTCACCTCGCGGGAGCCGGTCTGCCGTCGCTCCCGTCTCTTGCGCGCCGGTTTCTCGCGCACATCGGCTGGAGAACCGTTGCGATCGTCGCGCTTGCGGCAAGCCTCGTGCTCGTCGGAATGGAAACCGCCGAACAACTCGTCTCGGGACGATTCGACGGCCTGCTGAGCGCGTTCGGCGGCTCGCCGGCGATCGGGCTCGGACTCATCCTGCTCTTGAGCTGCGCCGCTACCGCCGGGCTGCGCGCGTTGTGTGCTTGGCTCGCCGAAGCGCACGCGCGCATCGTCCTCGCCGTTGCCTGTCTGCTCCGATGCCGCGACCAAAGCGCGCCTTGCGCCCGTACGGGTGCTAAGAGCGTCGCGCTCGGGGGCTCTCGCTACGCTTGCGACATTCCTCAGGCGCTCGGCGACCGCGGTCCTCCGATCCTCGCTCGTTAAGCAGCAACCCCAACAACCAACCCCTGCTTTTTTAGCGAGGTTTTGCCATGCCGGCCAGTTCGGCGCGCCGGGCGGTGCGCGATATCCTGTTTTCCGCTTCGATCGGAGCGCTCACGGTCGTCGCTTTTGTCACGCTGCTTGCGGGGCGTTCGGTTGCGGCCGCTGCGCCGGCGACGTCGGTCCTCGTCAGAGTCGCCCAGACCGCGAACGGAGCCGTGCTTACCGATTCCGATGGGTTCACGCTCTACATCTACGATGCGGACTCCGCCAATCGTTCCACGTGCGTCGCGGCGTGTTCGCTGACGTGGCCGCCGCTGGTCGTCGCGTCCGGCGCGACGCCGACGGAGCCGTACTCGATCGTCGTGCGCTCGGACGGCACGAGGCAGTGGGCCTATCGGGGCAGACCGCTCTATCGTTACCGAGGCGACGCGCGCCCGGGCGAGACGCTCGGATCCGCAGGCGGCTGGCACGTCGCACGACCCACCGCGGCCGACGCGGCTCGAGCGCAGCCGTTGACGATCGGCACGACGACCGCGCGGTCCCAAGCGACGTCATATCGAGCCCTCGACGCTTCGACGGCGACGAAGACCGACACGCCGATCTTGCAAACGCCCGTTAGCGTCGTCGTCGTCACGCAACAAGTGCTTCAAGATCAGCAGGACGTCAACATCGCTCAAGCCATCGCCAACGTGAGCGGCGTCAGCGTCGGAGGCGGCGGTGCGGCCGACAACGGTCAACCGTTCTCTTCCATATTCTTACGAGGGTTCTTGACCGACTCGCACTTTCGCGACGGCGTCCGCCTGGACAGCTTCGGCGGAGACAGCGACACGTACGGCCTGCAGTTGGCCAACGTGGACAGCGTCGAGGTTCTCAAGGGGCCCGCTGCGATTCTGTACGGCGCCGTGGAGCCGGGCGGCATCGTCAACGTGGTTACCAAGCAGCCGCTGGCGACGCCCTACTACTCGATTTTGCAGCAACTGGGTTCCTACGACTTCTCCCGCCTCGCAATCGATACGTCGGGCCCGCTTTCGTCAGACGGGAAGCTGCTCTACCGGGTCAACGCATCGTTCGAGAATCAGGGGTCGTGGGTCGACTACGTCTACGATAACAACTCGTTCTTCGCGCCCGTCATGCGATACAAGTTCGACCCGGCAACGCAGCTTACGCTCCAGTACGAATACCATCATCTCGACCTCGGCCAGAACTATGGCTTCGTTCCGTTGCTCAATGGGGCGCCGGTCAATCCAAGCATCAATGCCAACTACGGGAACGTTTCACCCGACGTTGAGACGACGAACTTCTGGGACCTGAGCTTTTCGCACCATTTCGCGAGCGGTTGGGAAATTAAGCAGACGTTCGTGCTGAACGACACCGACGTCGACTCCGCCGGACTCTATCCGAGCACGATCAAGAATCACGCAGACACTTCCAGCGGCTGGGGCGTCGGCCGCGCGATCAACAACGTCGTAAACGAGAACCAAAATTGGTCGGCGATCACGGACCTCACCCAACATGCGACGACGGGCGACGTTAAGCACACGCTCCTCTTCGGCGGGGACTTCTATCATTTCGGAACGGATGGTCAGATCAACCAGGCCGGTGAGACGAACAAAAACCTATCCTACGTGGATCTGTTCGACCCGGTCAACCCAGGAACGCCGTTCAAGAGACCGACGACGCCGCTGCTGTTCGACACGAACGCGAACGGATCGCTCGGCCTCTACGCGCAAGATCAAGTCGAGTTCCCGGGCAACATCTTCGCGCTTGCGGGGCTGCGCTATCAAGAACTGCATCAGACCAGCAGCGTGACCTTCTACCCGTATCCCGCGGCTGCGAGCCCGATTCTCAACGCGACCGCGATAACGCCGCGCCTCGGGCTGCTCTGGCAGCCGCAGAAGTACCTGAGTCTCTACGCCGACTATTCCGGGAATTTCGGTCCGAACGCGCCGGGCGATATTCTGCCGAGCGGAGCCAACGTTCCGCCGACGAGCGCGACGCAATGGGAGTTCGGGGTGAAGAGTGCGCTCCTCGGTTCGCAACTCACTGTGAGCGCGGCGTATTTCGACCTCACCAAGACGAACATCCCGACGCCGGATCCCTCGAACCCCAACTTCGTCTTGATCACGGGGGCAGCTCGGAGCACCGGCGTCGAGTTCGATCTGCAGGGGCAGTTCGCTCCCCAATGGCAGGCCGTCGCAAACTACGCCGTCACGAACGCCGTCGTGACGTCGTCGAACGATCCGATCAACCCCGTCGGCTCGCCGCTCGGCGAGGTCCCGCATTATCTCGCGCGCCTGTGGGTTACGCACGACTTTCGCAAGTCGCCCAACGGGCCGAAGATCGGCGGTGGGATCGGCTTCAACGGCCCCGAGCCCTACCTCTACGCCGGCGGCTCGGGGCTCGTCATACCGCCCTACTGTACCGTGGATTTAATGGCGTCCGACGGCTTTAGGATTGGCCAGTCGAGCGTTCGCGCGCAGATCAATGCGACGAACGTTTTCAATCGGCGCTACTACGCGGACGCTCAGAACTCGTCGAGTTTCTTCGTCACGAAGGCGCCGTATACAGCCTTTACGGCGCTCTACGGCCCGCCGCAGCAAGTCACGGGAGAGATCGTCTTTGGACTATAAGGCGCTACGCGGAGCGTTCGTCTTGGCGCATCGGTACGTCGGGCTTGCGCTCGCCGCGTTTCTCGTCATCGAAGGCTTGACCGGCAGTCTTCTTGCATTCAACGCGCAACTTGAGCGGCTGATAAGCCCCCAGCTCTTCGCCGTGCCGGCCCCGGGTGCGCGCCGGCTCTCGCTCGGCGAGCTTGCCGAAAAGGCCGAGGCGCTCGTGCCGAACGGGCAGGTCGATTACCTCTTCGCCTATCCCAACCAAACGATGGTGCGCATGGAACCTCGGCCTCTGCCAGGTCTGAAGGACGGAAAGCCGATCGGGTTCACGCAGCTCTTCCTCGATCCGTGGACCGGCAGAGAGCTTGGCCGGCGCGACTTCGGTAATCTCGGGCAAGGGCCGATTAACGTTATGCCTTTCATTTACAATCTTCACAGCGATTTGGCATTCGGGCCTAACGGCGAGCTCGTCCTCGGCGTCGTCGCATTGCTTTGGACGATCGATTGCTTCGTGGCATTTTATCTAACGCTTCCGCCAGTGCGCCGCGAGTTTTGGCGACGCTGGCGGTTGGCGTGGAAGGTCAAATGGACCGTCGGAGCTTTTCGTCTGAATTTCGACCTGCATCGGTCGGGCGGACTATGGCTCTGGCCAATGCTTTTCGTCTTTGCCTGGTCGAGCGTGATGCTCGCGCTGCCGTCGGTCTACGGGCGCGTCACCGGAGAACTCTTCGATTATCGCTCGGAGGACTCGCTGCTCACGTTTCCGGCGCACTCGCTTTCGCGGCCTAAACTCGATTGGATCTCAGCCGAGCGCATCGGTGCGCGGCTTCTCGCCGAGCAGGGAGCCTCGCACGGATTCACTGTGGTTGCCGAGCCGGATACTCTTGCCTACATCCGGGAGGAAAGCGCTTACTCCTACGGTGCGCGGACGACGTTGGATATCCGAGGCGAAACATCCGATACCGGCGTGTGGTTTGATGCCGATACGGGTGCCTTTCGCCACCTCTTCTTGCCGAGCGGTCAGCATACCGGAAACACGATCGGTACGTGGCTGTGGGCGCTGCACTTTGCAGATCTCGGCGACAGTCCGGTTTATCACGGCTTCGTTTGCATCATTGGGCTCGTAATTGTCATGCTCGCATTCACAGGCGTCTACATTTGGTTTAAGAAGCGCAGCGCGCGGCGTTTTCGTATTCGCGCGAAAACGTCTTGAGTCGGCCCCTATGAGTCGCACTTTCGTTTTGAAGAGAAAGGTTGGCACGATGAGCGTAACGGCACGTAAGGCGATCGTTCGGATTTGCGTCGCACTGGGAGTGCCTATGCTCGTTTCCGGATGCGCGGAACGATTGCCGCAGTGGCAGTTCGGCGCGCGACCGGTGTTTAGGATCGCCGGAGCACCCGGCGAGTCCGTCGCCGATCCGTCGCTTGCGTGGACTTCGGGCGGTCGATTGTATGTCGGTGTCTCGACATCGATTGGGGCGTCTTCCGCGTTCGCGTTGTTCAGCACGAGCGGCGACGGAGATCATCTTGTGAAGAACGGCGTGGCACCGGTGCGCCCGAGTTTGGTAACTGGGGGACAAAGCGGACCGATCTACGCGCTCGATCGCGACGAGCACGAACACATTCTATGGTCCGACGAGGCTTCGGGGACGCACCATCTGTATGCAATGCAGCGTGGTTGGGCCGATCCGGCGTGGGTGCTCGCCGACGTGCGCGACAAGAGCGCTTCGGCGAAAAAATGGATCGCCTTCGGTGGGCTCTCCACCGGTCCACACGACACCGTATACGCGAGCTTTCTCGACGAGCGTGGCAACAAAACACCTGCCGAAGACGTAAGTTCGGTGTGGTTCGCGCGCTCGGCAAATGGCAGAGCTTTCTCGCCCAACATTCAGATCGCGGCACATACCTGTTCGTGCTGCAGGACCGCGACGGCCGCCGCTCCCGACGGAAAAACCGTCTACGTTGCGTTCCGCGGGAACTACGACACCGACGTGCGCGACATGGCCGTCGCGACGTCATACGATGGCGGACGGACCTTCGGGAAGCCCGTACGCTTAGGGCCCGACGGGTGGCAGATACACGGCTGTCCGGAGGCGGGGCCGTCGCTCCTCGTGCAAGGAGATCGACTTTATGTCGTTTGGTTCACCCTTGGAGCAGAGTCGCGGCCGACGATCCGCCTTGCAATCTCCGACGATTTCGGTCGCTCGTTCTCGCGGGCGAAAATTATCTCCGGAGGAATTCTCGACGTAAATCATCCGAAGATCGCCGCGCTGACTCACGATAGCGAGGTCGTCGTCTTCGAGGGCACGGATCCGTCACGTCTTGCGGGTAATGGGAACAGACAGGCTTGGGCGGAGACGATTACCGGGACGACGCCCGGCGTTCCGGCCGCCGCGACGCCGCCGGAGGTCTCGATTCACGATCCCGTCGTCGCCGCAGCCAACGCTCAACTTATTTACGTTGCCGCAGTGGCCGGAGACGACGTAATCATTATGCGTGGAAGAGCGCGCACGCCCTAATAGCGGCCGTTGCACGATGTCACCATCGAGGTAAGGCCGTGTTTACTCCGCCGTTGCTCGACACTGCAAGGAGGATGCGATGCGCAAGTCAGTGACCCGTTTTTTGTTGCTTCTGCTAATCGAGTCCACGGTCGGCGTGGCGGCGCCGCCTTTGACCGCACAGTACCCCGACGGGCAGATTCTGAGCTCAAAGCCTTGGCCGGCGTTGCCTCCTTATGAGTCCCTGGATGATTTCGGTCGCGGCTATTTTTCGCGCGCAGCCTACGAAGCCGCTCGCGCGCAAACGGGGTTCGACACGCTCGAAATCACATACGCTAGCGATGGGTTTCAAGTGCACGGATTGTTAATCAAGCCAAAAGCGCCGGGTTCGCGGAAATGGCCGGCGATAATATTCAACCGAGGAGGCAACGGCGAACTCGGGCGTATCACTGATAACGGGCTGCCTTGCGGGGCTGCAAACACGTCGTGCTTAGACGTCGCCGACCTTTACCTTCTCGCTAAGGCCGGCTTCGTGGTCATCGCGTCCAACTACCGCTACGAAGGTGCCACCGAAAAACGCGATGAGTGGGGCGGAGTTGACGTCGACGACGTCCTCAATCTCGTCCCGGCGCTGAAGGCGCTCGGCTTCGTGGACCCCGAGCGGCTGTTCATGCTCGGTCTATCGCGTGGCGGCACGATGACCTACCTTGCGATCAAACGAGGAATTCCCATCCGGGCTGCAGCCGTCATCGGCGCGGTCGCCGACGTGAAAGCATGGGTGGATGCCAGGCCAGAGATGGGCCTCGTCAACGGGAATCAGTATATCGACGGCTTCGCAAATATCTGGCCGGATTACGAACACCGCGCCGAAGAAGAGTACCGAGCGCGATCAGCTGTCTATTGGGCCGACCGGATCAACGTGCCGATTCTCATTCTGCATAGCCGAACGGACAGACTCGTGCCTGTAACCCAAGCTCTCCGAATGGCAGAGGCGCTTCAGGAAAACGGCAAGGTGTTCGCCCTTCACATCTACGATCGCGACGGCCACGCCCTGCCGCGGAATCGCGACGACCGGGATCGGATGATCATCGATTGGTTCAACCGAGCCGCTAGCCAGAGCGGCCAATAATCGCAAAGAGCTCTTCACCGGCCGTTGGAGTTATGGCCGCGACAAAGTCCGTAGAAGTGGCGAAGGAGTCTCGGTAGCGACGCGCGACCGCTCGGAGGCGACGACGCCGTCGGGCTCGCCGGTGAGATCGCGCATGACCTGCCACCGGATCGCCGGATCGTCTGCCAACAACCACCGCATGGCGCTCGCCTCGCTCGTCGCTGCCTCGCTACGGTAGAGCCAAGCCAACCACCCGCGCCGGGCTCGTTCCGCCCCGGGGCAAAATGGTGTAGTATGAATTCTGCACTACATCGGAGGCGAATATGACGTTGCGCTCGACCTTATCGTTCGTTCTTCTCGCCGGCGTTCTCTCGCTTAGCGCGTGCAACGGCACGGGCACCACGCGGACCGGCTCGCTCATTCCATCCCAGCCGAACGGCGCAGCGGCGCGCGAGCGGGGCGGGGCCTCGTCAATCGCGGGCGACGCCGCGACGCGAGATCTCCTGTACGTATCGAATCGTAAGGACGGAAGCGTTGACGTCTTCGCCTATCCCGCCGGCACGCCGGAAGGCTCGCTGCTCGGCGTGCACGCGAGCGGCCTCTGTTCGGACTCCGACGGCAACGTCTTTATCCCGGCCGGCAACCGCGTGTTGGAGTTCGCCCACGCCGACGCGCGGCCGCTCGCCACGCTCCCCAACCCGATCGGCGGAGACGCGCAATTCTGTGCGGTCGATCCCGCGACGGGAGACCTCGCCGTTTCCGGAGGCCACGGCATCGCGATCTACGCCGGCGCCAAAGGCGCTCCGAAGACCGCCGTGGATCGCGACAGCACCCTCCGCTATGGCTCGGCCGCGTACGACGGCAAGGGGAACCTCTTCATCGAGGTTGCCGCGCGCGCGGGCAGTGCGAATCTCGTCGAGCTGCCCAAGGGCGCCGTGCGAGTCGAAAGCATCGCGTGGGAGAAGCGACCGAATCTCGGATCGATTCAGTGGGACGGCAAGTACCTCGCAGCCGAGAGCCCGCAGCGCGGCGCCGGCGCGACGATCCTGCGGTACGATATAAGCGGAAAGCAGGCCGTGCCGGCGGGTAAGATCGTGGTCGCCGATGCCGGCAACCCGATGCAGTTTTCGATCGCGGGCGGGCGCGTCGTCGTGCCCGGCGATGCCGGCGTTACCGTCGCCGACTATCCGAGCGGCGAACGCTCGGTGCAGATCGGCGCCGGCGCTCGCGAACCCCAAGCCGCCGCGATCAGTGCCGCGAAGCATCGCAAGATCGCCGTCACGACCTATCACTACAACAACATGCGCACGGGCTGGGACGACCAAGAAACGATCCTGAACCAAACGAACGTCAGGTCGAACTTCGGTTTACTGCACGCGGTCGCGCTCGACGATCAGGTCGATACGCAGCCCCTGCTCGTAGCGAACGAGGTGACGACCCGCGGCTCGACGCCCGGAAAGCACGACGTCGTCTACGTCACGACCGAAAACGACAGCGTCTACGCCATCGATGCGACGACCGGAACGGTGCTCTTCCAACAGAGCCTCGGCACGCCGGTTCCCTACCCGTTGGGTTGCAACAATAACGGACCGAACGTGGGCATAGACGGGACGCCGGTCATCGACAAGAAGGCGAACGTCATGTACGTCGTCGCCTACGTCATGCAGAGCAACACGCCGAAGTATTACATTCACGAGCTCAGTCTGGCCAACCTCACCGACGTCATATCGCCGGTCTTGGTCACCGCATCGCACAAGTTGACGAACGGCAAGACCTATAACTTCAATGCGGAGTATCAGCGCCAGCGGCCCGCGCTCCTCGAAGCGAACGGGAATATCTACGCGGGATTCGGCAGCTTCTGCGATTTCAACGCCTCGCAATCGCGTGGATGGCTGCTCGGCTGGCAGGCCGGGACGCTGACGCCGCTCGCCGCGAATCGCTTGAACGACGCGCTCTCGTCGTCGCAAGACAATTTCTTCCTATCCGCGATCTGGATGTCGGGCTACGGCCCCGCCGCGGACTCCGCCGGCAACGTCTACTTCGTCACCGGCAACTCCGACTATTCCGGAAACTCATACGACCCCGTCAACAACGTCGCCGAAAGCGTCGTGAAGGTCAGTGGCGATCTGACGCAGCTGCTCAGCGTCTTCACGCCGTCGGACGAGAGCGACCTCGACGAGAGCGACGCAGACTTCGGATCGGGCGGCGTGATGTTGCTGCCGAAATCGGCGGCGAGACTGCCGCTCGCCGTGGCGGCCGGTAAAGAGGGAACGATGTTCCTCATGAACCGGAAGAACTTGGGCGGTTATAATCCCAGCGGTTCGAACCACGTGCTGGATTCGGAGAACATCGGCGGATGCTGGTGCGGCCCGTCGTACTTCGGTGCGGCCAGCGATGGGACGCCGCGCATCGTCGGGAGCGGCGGCAACACCGTCACCGTCTGGAAAGTCGAGAAGTCGCACGGAACGAAGCTCGTCATGGACGGATACTCGCAAGGATTGCCCGGCGGACAAGATCCCGGCTTCTTTACGGCGATCTCATCGAACGGCCACGCTCCCGGTGCGATTATCTGGGCACTCGCGCGACCGGATTACGTGCCGGGCAACATCACGCTCTTCGCGTTCGCGGCCGACCCGCCCAGCTCGGAATTGCAGACGCTCTTTCAGGGGACGGCGGGCTCGTGGGGCGCCGCCGGTGGGAACGCGAATCTCGTGCCGGTCGTCGCCAACGGACAGGTCTACGTGGCGAGCTTCGAGCAGCTCGACATCTTCGGGCTCATCGGCACCAACGGTAAGCGCGCGACGCCGTTGACGGCGAAGGCCGAGTTGACGCCGGCGGGCGCACCGCACGAAGTCACGGGAACGCTCGTCGCCCTAAAGGGCTCGCAGTTCACGTTACGCACTCGCACCGGAAACCTCGTGCGCGTGGACGGCTCCGATGCCGCGGCGCACGAACGCAGCGTCTTGCTCGTCGCGGGCGAGGCCTTCGACGCGCGGGGCGTCTACGACGCCGGCGGTGTGCTGCACGCGAGCGCGATCGTGCGGGCCAAGCCCGCGCAATCCATGTGGCCTGCCGACAGGTAAGGCAAGGGGCCGGTAGCTCGACCAAGAACCTGTGAACCGCCGAGCGCCTCGCTCGGGGATGGAGAGAACATGAAGCTGACGATTACGGCAATCGCCTGTGCTTTCGCGCTGAGCGCCCTCGCGCTCACGGCGTCGGCGGCGCAGACGAGCTACACGCTCTCGGGAACCTGCAAGGTTTCGACGCAAAAGAGCATTCAAACGGGAGAGACGGGGCGAACGTTCGCCGTCTCGACCGGAAAATGCACCGACAAGGAGACGATCAACGGCGAAGCGTCGACCGGCGGTCAGTACGCCGAATATAGCGACAGTACCGCAACCCAAACAAAATCTTCCGGCATCTACGCCGTCACGTTCAAGAGCGGCGATAAGATTCTCTACCAATACGACATAACGCTGGCGATGAAAGGCAACACCGTTGAATCGGGCAGCGGAACGTTCAGTGCAATCAGCGGCACGGGGAAGATGAAGGGCATCGCCGCCAAGGGGACGTGCACGTTTAGCGCGGGGCCGGCTCCGATGACGAACAACTTCACTTGCACCGGAAGCTACTAACCACGCAAGCGACGCAGCTCTCGGCGGCGGAGTTGTGAAGTACGTTCTCTACTACGAATCTGCGGATGACGTGGCGACGAAGGCACCCGCCTTCGCCGCCGCTCACCGCGCTCATTGGCAGAGGTACGTCGCGGACGGCACGCTGCTGATGATCGGCCCATTTGCGAATCCGCAGGAAGGCGCGATGGGCGTCTTCACGACGCGCGAAGCAGCCGAGGCGTTTGCGAGCGCCGATCCGTTCGTGCTCAACGGCGTCATCGCCGGCTGGACCGTGCGGGACTGGGTAGAAGTCGCCGTAGAATAGGCGACGCCATGGCCGACGGTGTCGTAACGTTCCTCTTCTCGGACATCGAAGGCAGCACGGAGCGCTGGGAGCGCGATTCCGCAGCGATGGCGGCGGCGCTGGCGCGCCACAACGAACTCGTGCGCAACGCGATCGAGGCGCACGGCGGCCGAGTCTTCAAAATCGTCGGCGACGCGTTCTGCGCCGTCTTTACCGGCGCGGCCGAAGCGACGGCCGCCGCACTCGACGCCCAGCGCGCGCTCTCCACCGAGGATTTCTCGGCGGTTCGGGGCTTGCGCGTGCGCATGGCGGTGCACTCCGGCGAAGCGGAAGAGGCCGAGGGCGATTATCTCGGGCCGACGCTCAACAGGATCGCGCGCTTGGTGGCGGTCGGTCACGGCGGCCAGATTTTGATCTCGCACACGACCGCGGACCTGCTGCAAGACGCCGGAGCCCCCGAAAACGCTCTTCGCGATCTCGGCATGCACCGGTTACGCGACCTCGCCCGGCCGATCCACGTCTTCCAACTCGCGGCGCCCGAGCTGCTCGAGGCCTTTCCACCGC